>CAMYJM010000025.1 GCA_947258635.1 uncultured Acidimicrobiaceae bacterium | reverse complement strand
TTCGTCGATGATGCCAACAACGACCGCACGAATCGGCGCGACTGCCTCGCCCATGATTTGGCGGGCTCCGTTGCCCTCATCGAGGATCACGACCGTCTCGCCGGCCCCGGCATCGACGACGTCGACAGCAATGACATAGTCGCCGGTGGGCTCGCCGCCCGGGCTCAGGTAGTCACATAGCAGCAGGCGCTGGTGCTCGAAGATCGGCGCGTTGATGGTCGAGACAACGGTTCCGGCGACGCGGCCGATCTTCATTTCTTGGCCTCCGACTTTCTTGCGGCCGACTTCCTGGCGGCCGGTTTCTTTGCGGCCGGCTTCTTCGCCGCCGGCTTCTTCGCCGCCGGCTTCTTCGCTGCGGGCAGAGGGGCGACGGCCAGCTGATCGACGATGCCGACGACTGCGTGGTCGACGGGAACAAACGGCTCCGGCATCGCCTGGGCGGCCTCACGGGAGCCCACGAAATAGATGAGCTCGCCCGGCCCGGCCATGTGGACACCGTCGGCGGCGATCACCGGCCGGCCCCGGTCCGCCAGGTCGCGCGTCAACGGCTGGACGACGAGGAACCTGACCCCTTCGAGATCGGGAGTCTTCTCGGTGGCGACAACCGTTCCGATGACGCGCCCCAAGTGCATCGCTACGCCCCTCGCACCCGGACGCCGAAGTGACCGTGCGCCGCCAGGTTCTCGTCCATCTCTTCGTGGAGCTGGGCGATGACGCGGGATCCGACCAGGCGGCCCGGAACCCGTCCAGTGCCGATCTCGACCGCCGCCTCCACCTCCACCACCGGGCCCCGAAAGAGCAGATAGCCCTTCCCGCCCAGGCCGTCGGCCAGGAAGATCTCTCGCAACGTGACTGCGGCTCCTTTGAGCCCGGCGTCGGCGGCGCTGATCGTGGCGGCGACCGACGACGTCTCGATGATTCCCAGCGCCTCGCCCTCCCCGACCTCCCTGGTGCCCGTGAGGGCGGCCACCAGTTGCGGGTGGGGATCGGGGAGGAACATCCGATCGACCACGTGCTCGGCTCCGATGCGCATCGCCGCGTCGAGGGCCTCTTCGAGGTCGGCGACGCTGCCTCCGATCAGCACCAGGTAGCGGCCGGGTTGCACAGTCCCGGTCTTGATCACGTCGAGGGCGGCCCGCTTCACCATGGCGTCGCCCGCTTCGATGCCGGCCGCGATCGACCCGAACTCGAGAAGTGCGATCGCGGAGGTGAAACCCATGCGCTAGACGATCCGCAACGCGCCGACGACGCTCACCCGCCGCGGCCGTGAGAAAGTGCGGGGCCGGGTCATTCCATCGCCGCTGGGGCTGGCGATCGAGAAGGAGCTGTATCCCTCACCACCTTGGCCGAGCCCGGCGAAGAACGACCCGTTGGCGACGAAGATCGAGCAGTTCATGGCTCGCGCCATCCTCGTGATTGTCTCGACATTGGTGGAGTGAATCCCGGCGGTGTGCCGGAAGCCGTGCTCGGCCCGCACCGCCAGCTCGATCCCCACGTCGACGTTGGGCACCCGGGTCACCGGGAACACCGGCATCATCTGCTCGGTCCACACCAGGTTGTGCTCGTTGGGGACATCGGCGACGACCAGCCGAACGTCATCGCCCACCTGGACCCCAATCTCGTTGAGGATCACTGAGGCGTTCTTGCCGATGAAGGCCCCGTTGATGACGCCCGGCTTGCTGGGCGGTCCCAATTCCTTGAAGATCACCCGCTCCAGCCGCCGCAGCTCGTGCTCCTTGAGAACGTAGGCCCCGGCGTCGGCCATCTCGCGTAGCAGTTGATCGGCGACCGAGTTGACCACAATCGCTTCCTTCTCATCGGTGCAGATGACGTTGTTGTCGAACGACGCTCCGGCCACGATTGCCCGGGCGGCCCGGGGGATGTCGGCAGTCTCGTCGACAACGGCGGGCGGGTTGCCCGGTCCGGCGGTCACGGCACGTTTCGTGGCGCGCAGCGCCTCCTCGACGACACCGGGGCCGCCGGTGACAAGCAGTACCCGCACATCGGCATGCACCATCAACGCCTTGGCACTTTCGAGGGTTGGTGTCGCGATCGCAGTCACCAGATCGGGCGGGCCGCCGGCCGCCGCGATCGCCCGGTTGAGCAGCCGCACATTCTCGGCAGAGCATTTCTTGGCGTTGGGGTGCACGTTGAAGACGACGGCGTTGCCTGCGGACAGGATCGAGATACTGTTGTTGATGATCGTCGACGTCGGGTTGGTGGTAGGGGTGATGGCCCCCACCAAGCCGACAGGCGCCCACTCGATCACCGCCATGCCGGCATCACCCGTCACCGCGTCCGGCTCGAGGTCCTCCGGCCCGGGTGCCTTGGTCGCCACGAGTCGGTTCTTGATGATCTTGTCCTCGTAGCGTCCCAGACCCGTCTCGGTGTGGGCCAGCATCGCCAGGTTCTCCGCTTCGGCCACCATCGCCGACCGGATCGCATCGATGATGGTGTGCCGCGTCTGCAGGCCCATACGCGAATAGACATCCTGGGCCCGCTTGGCGGCGGCCACCGCCTCGTCGACCGTGGGATAGATGCCTTCACCGAGCTCGGTGGCCGTCGCCATCTCCGACTGCGCCGCCAACGTCGCGGCCGGCCGGGCGCTCCCGGTCCCGCTGAGCCGCTCCTGGACCCGCGTAATGATCCCCTGGATATCGGCTTCGCTGAGTGCCGTCACGGCTGGCGCCTACTTCCGGAATTGCTCATCGCCATCCACTTCCCAGGAATCCACGATCGCCATGACGACGGCGTCGCACGGCCGTTCATGCGTGTACTCGGTCTGGCGGGCCGAACTGCCGCTGGCATACATCACGACCTCGCCGACGCCGGCACCGACGGCGTCGGCCGCCACTACGAAGCCGCCGGTCGGCTTGTTGTCGACGCCAATCTGCTCCAGCAGCAGGAACTTGAGCCCCTCGAGGCGTGGCTCCTTGCGGCTGGCGACAACCGTTCCCGCAACTCGCGCTAACAGCATGCGCTGCCTCCCGTAGTCCTATTCGGTGACACGTCCCAGTGGCAGCACCATGTCGATGGTGTCGTGGGGGCGGGCAATCACGTGACTGGAGACGACTTCGCCGACCCGTTCCGCGCCCCGCACACCGGCGTCGACTGCAGCCTTCACCGCGGCAACGTCGCCCCGGATCACCGCAGTCACGTAGCCGCCGCCGGTCTCTTCATACGAGACCAGCTCGACTTTGGCCGCCTTCACCATGGCGTCTGCTGCCTCAACCATGGCCGGAAAGCTCCTGGCCTCAATCATTCCCAAGGCATCAGCCATTGGTTTCTCCTCTCTTGGTTCTCACTGAGATCTTCACTTCTGGGCCCGCCCTTTCACTCCCTCCAGGGAGGCGACCGCAGCCCGCCAGCCGACGTCGATATCGGCTTCCTCGCCGCCGAGGTAGACGCGCCCGACGGCGCCGAACGCCCGCACCTCCAGGATGTTGATGTTGGCCGCTTTCTCGGCCTCGTTGGCAGCCAGTGCGGCATACGCGGCGGGCACGCACTCGAGCACGTACAGCGTCTGGTCCGGCGTGATCATGTGACCATGCCGCATCCGGTTGATGAGCTGTGCCTGGTGACCGTCGATGTGGCGCACGATCTGGCTCGAGAGGATCTCGGGCTTGAGCCGATCGGTTTCCTTGAGCCCGACGGCTTCGAGGATCGCGGCGCCGGCGCCCCGGGTCTCGGCCTGCTCGGGCGAGTGGATTTCGAGCATGCCGTACACCCGCTCGACGATCTGCATGCCCGGCTTGACCTTGTTCGACTTGAGGGCGACGTCGGTGAGTCGGTTGATCTCGATACCAGGCGAGATCTCCACGAAGAGGGCGGCCTCGTAGGACAGTGGGAAGAACCCGGCCGCGGTCGTGCCGATGAATGCGGCGTATTGCGGTTGGAGGCTGTCGAGAAAGACGAACGACCGCAGCTCAATATTGTTCACTGGATTTGCCTCCTGTAACGATGGCGATTCCGGCCGAGGCGCCGATCCGGGTGGCCCCGGCGGCGATCATCTCCTCGACGTCTTCTCTACTGCGTACTCCGCCCGATGCCTTGATTCCCATCTTGGGCCCGATGGTCTCGCGCATCAGCAGGACGTCATGGACCGTGGCCCCGCCTCCGGCGAAACCCGTTGACGTCTTTACGAAATCGGCCTTGGCCAGCTGTGCCAGGTGGGAGGCCATCACCTTCTCCTCATCAGTCAGCAGTGAGGTTTCGATGATGACCTTGTTGAGGGAACCCGCCTCGTGGCAGGCGTCGGAGACCTTGGCGATGTCCTCGCGGACCAGCTCGTGATCGCGCGATTTGAGGGCCCCGATGTTGATGACCATGTCGATCTCGCGGGCGCCGTCCCGAATCGCCCGCCGGGCCTCCATGGCTTTGATGGCCGGCGGAGTGGCCCCGAACGGGAAACCGATCACCGAGGCCACCTTCACGTCGCTCCCCCGCACGTTCTGGGCGGCCCGCTTAACCCATGTGGGGTTGACACACACCGAGGCGAATCCGTATTTGAGCGCTTCGGCGCACAGCCTGTCGATGTCCTCTGCAGTCGCATCCGGCTTGAGCAGCGTGTGGTCGATGTATTTGGCGAGATCCATGGGAACGTCGGAACCGTGTCCGTTGTAGCTGACCCGGTCGGCCCCGTTGGCCACGACGCGGCGCACCTTCTCCGGGCTGTGGGCGGCACATGAGCCATGGCAGTCGGCGCACGGGTCGCTGCCCGTCAGCACGGCGAGCACCTCCCTCGTGACGGCTTCGATGAGCGCTTGGTCGGTCATGATGCGCTCCGGGTGTATTGGCGTTCGACGTCGGAGATCTTGGCGACGCGGTTGGCGTGGCGTCCTTCTGCCCACGGCGTCGCCAGCCAGGCGTCGACGATTTGCAGCGCCAGGCTCGTGCCGATCAGTCCGGCTCCCAGCGTCAAGACGTTGGCGTGGTTGTGTTCCCGGCTGTTGCGGGCGCTCGAGATGTCGTAGCACAGGGCCGCCCGGATGCCGGGAACCTTGTTGGCGACCATCGCCGAGCCGATCCCGGCGCCGTCGACGACGATGCCGTACGTGGCATCGCCGCCTGCCACCGTCTCGGCCACGGCGTGAGCGAAGTCGGGGTAGTCGACGGCGTCGGCACTGTGGGTGCCGCAATCGATCACCGGGTGGCCCATCTCCTTGAGGCGGAACCCGATCCGTTCCTTGAGGGGGTAGCCACCATGGTCGGCACCCACCGCGATCGGGGGCAGGGTCCCCGCAGCAGCCGATGCTGCGGCCGGCGCAGGCGAGGGTGCCCCAAGGGGCGTCTCCTCAGGTACTGGATCCGTCGATGCCTGCCCGAGGCCGGCCACGACGCGGCTCACGAGAGCCCGCACCTCGGATTCGGTAGGCGGCGGCACCATCAATTCCTCCTCTGCGATGACGGGAGGGGCCGTCGCTCCGGACGTTCTACGTGTATTGGCGAGAACCCGTCGGCTCGGCCGGCTTGTTCCGTGTCGGCCGGTTGATAGGCGAGCCGCAGCAGGCGCCGCAGCGGTGCCGCCACCGGGCTCGACTCGTCGATGGCGACGGTGCGGGATCGGCCGACCCGCTCTTCGACCACAACTCCGGTTTCGAGAAGGCGATTCACCTCGCGCATGACCGTTGTCGAGTCGACATCGATCGCCCGCGCCAAGTCGGAGAGGGTTCTCGGCTTGTCGGACAGGAAGAACAGCTCAATCAACAGCTCTTTCAATGTCTCGGTACGCAGTAGTGGCGTAATATCCTGCACTCCTTGCAGTATATCCTGCGTTATGCGCAGTTCAAGGATTTCGACCGGATTGAGGTTCTGGGCGAGAGCCCGAATGTCCTGCCCGAAACGCAGAGATCTCGCTGGCGCCGCCGGCGGGCGTCGGCGATGCCTATTGTCACAGCCGACCCTCGAGAGGATGAGCGTGCTGCCGGTGACCCTCGAAGAGATACAGGCATTCAACGCCGAGAATGTGCCGTTCAGCGCCATGATGAACATCACGTGTGATTCAATCGGCGACGGTGTCGCCATCGGTCGATTCACCTTCGACGCCCGCTGGACCCGCCCCGTCGACTTCATCGCCGGGCCGGTACAGATGGCCCTCGCCGACGCCACGTTCTACTGGGCGCTCTTCACCAAGATCGGGATCGTTCCGCTGGCCGTCACCAACGAGTTGAAATACAACTTCCTGCGCCCGGCCGTCGGCGGCGACATGCTGTGCAAGGCCGACGTTCTCAAGGTGGGACGCCGCGTGGCGTACGGCGTCGCCGACGTCTACATGGACGGCGAACCCGACCGCCTTGTGGGCCATGCCACAACTAGTTACGTGCTACCCGATTGAAGGCCCGTTCCGGGATTCAGACCTCGGCGATGTGGGCGACGGCGTCCCCGCGGTTCACCAGCGGGTGCTGGGTGTGGCCGATCACGACGCCGGCCGTGCGAGCCCTCACTTCACTGAGGCGCTTCCCGAACGGGTCGTAGATCGCACCGAGTGGGGCTCTCTCCTCGACGAGATCGCCCAGGGCGACGTCGAGGCTGAAGATGCCGCTCACGGCCGCCCGAATCCAGCGCGACTTACGCGATAGCAGCATCCCGTCGGAGCCGGGACCCCCGTTGTCGATCATGCCCTGGGCGGCGAGAACCCTCTTTACACCGGCGGTGCCCGCCTCGATCGCCATGGCGTCGAACCGGTTGGCTTCGCCGCCTTCATAGAGCAGCACCCGAGTGCCGGCTTCCGCGGCCACCTGCCGCAGCGAGCCGTCGCGCAGCCGGGAGTGGATCGCGATCGGCGCCCCGAAGGCCTTGGTCAACTCCAGCGTCTCCGGGTCGTCGAGGTCGGCGCGAATCTGCGGCAGGTTGATGCGATGGTCCGAGCCGGTGTGGAGATCGATGCCGACGCTGCACCGATCGACGACCTCCTTCATGAGCAGGTGCGCCAGCTGCGAGGCGAGTGAGCCGCGCGCCGAGCCGGGAAAAGAGCGGTTGAGGTCCCGCCTGTCCGGGAGATAGCGGCTGCCGGCGTTGAAGCCGTGGACGTTGACGACGGGCACCGCAATCAGCGTGCCCGCCAGCTGGCCGGCATCGACAACGGACAGCACCCTCCGGATTATCTCGATTCCGCACAGTTCGTCGCCGTGTACCGCGGCGCTCACCCACACGACCGGACCCTCGCCGACTCCGTGGAGAACTGTCACCGGAAGGGCGACCGGCGTGCCGCTCATCAGCTTGGCGAGGGGAAGCTCGAGCTTGAGTCGCCGGCCCGGACGCACCTGATGGTCGGCGATGGCGAACGGTGCCCTTCCCGACTTGGGCTTCACGACACGCTCGCGTCGGCGGGATCGTCATCATGGGGAAGGGGGCGGATCTTGGGCCGGCCGCGGCGCCGGCGCCGTTCCGGAACTAGGTCCCTCATCGATTCCAGCCGGCCGAAGCACAGCAGACGGTCTTCTGCCTCGAGGATGCGCTCGCCCCGCGGGTTGGGGATGACAGTCGTCCCTCTCGTCAGGGTGAGCACGGTGATATCGCGCTGGCGCAGACCGGACCCGTCGATCGGCTTCCCCAGAAGATCTGCCCCCTCGTGCACGATCAGCTCGACTACCCCGTAGCCGGTGCTCACCGTGAGGCGCTGCCGGATGTCGAGCTCGGGGAACGCCACCTGGTTGGCCATATAGTCGACGATGGCCCCGGCGATATCGAGATTGGTGGCGGCCTCGATGCCTTCCAAGCCCGGCGACGAGTTCACCTCCATCACCAGCGGGCCGTCTTCGCCTTCCAGCATGTCGACGCCGGCCACCCGGAGCCCCATGATCTGAGCGGATTGCACCGCCACCCGGGCGTACTCGTCGTCCAGCTCGACGACCTCGGAAGAGCCGCCGCGGTGCAAATTGGAGCGGAACTCGTCACCCGCGGCCCGGCGCCGCATCGCGGCCACTACACGATCGCCGACTACCAGGGCGCGGATATCCCGACCCCTGCTCTCGGCAACGAAGCGCTGGATGAGCACATTTTGCCTGGTGCTCTGCAGCGTCTCGATCACGGCCTCGGCGACTTTGGTGTCCGGAGCGAGTATCACCCCGATCCCCTGGGTACCTTCCAGGAGCTTGATCACCACGGGGGCGCCGCCGACCCGCTCGATGGCCGCCAGGACGTCGGCCCGGTCGCGGACAAACGTCGTAGCGGGGATGCGGATGTTGTGCCGGGCCAGGATCTGAATCGCCCGCAGCTTGTCTCGCGAGTTGGCGATCCCGTTCGAGGTGTTCGGGGTGTAGACATCCATCTGCTCGAACTGGCGCACTACGGCCATGCCGAAGAAGGTGATAGACGCGCCGATACGCGGCAGCACCGCGTCGTAGTCCGAGAGGTCCTTGCCGCGATACTGCAGATCCGGTTCGTCGTCGGCCAGGTCGATGGCGAACCGCAATGTATTGAGCACGCGGACGGTGTGGCCCCGTGCCAGGGCTGCGGTCCTGAGCCGTTTGGTGCTGTACGCACTCGGGGCTCTCGACAGGATAGCCAGCTTCATTTGTGCCCTTTCGGCCGGGGGGCGGGCGACTGCAGATAGGAGCGGCCCGGGTCAACGACAAACCGGCGGCGCAACGCGGCCCGCCCCAGCAACATCCGGAAACCCATTTCGTCGCGCGACGCCAGCGAGATCTCGATATGGTAGCAATGGGACCCGATTTGGATCGGCGTCTTGATGACCGGCCGTCTCTCGAGGTGGCCGGAGGAAGAGCGGACTTTGCGAAAGCCGGCCACCGGATACGAAACGGTCACCGCCGCAAGCTTCGATCGCTGCACCGGGTGGATCTCGAAGTCTGCCCAGGAGTCCCCATCGCGCTCCACGACCGAGAGGTTGAATGCGTGCAGTGCCGAGGTGAGCGCCCCGGTATCGATCTTGGCCTTGATGGGCGTCGCGCACAGCTCGGGGAGCTCAATCGACTCCCTCCAGCCGACGATCGGCTTCGGTTTGCTGGCCGGCTTCGGTTTACGGGCTGGCTTCGGTTTGCGGGCTGGCTTCATTCCGCGGAGTCTGGCATCTTCTCGAACCACGTCACGACTCGCCCATGACCGGCCGGCGCTCGGGATTCCTGACCCGATAACGATCCACCGCTCCCACGAGGGCCGCACTCACCGCCAGGCCGGAGGCGGCTCCGATCCCCACCGCCTCGAAAGACCCGACGCCGAGCAGGGCGGCGCCGGCCGCCGGACCGACCACTCGACCCAACGCCATGATGGCCTGGGCATCGCCGGTACGTTCCTCGGGGACGAGCGACCATTGCGCCACGTGGGACAGAACAAGCGGCACCGCCATCCAGAAGGCAAAGCCCCACAGCGCCATGGCGGCGTAGAAGGCGATCGGATTGCCGCTCGTAGCAACCACGCTCGCACAGGCTGCGATCAGCCCCAGCCAGATCGGGGCTGAGCCGTCCCGGGCGACGCGACGCGTCGCGAGCAGGCCGGCCGCGGCGTTCAGGCTGAAGGCCAGGGATACCGCCACCGGGGCCAGCTCGACCCGCTCCTGGCCGATGGAGGCTGCAAAGATGAACAAGCTCGATCCGGCGCCGGTGAGGATGCCGAGGGCGACGAGCAGGAAGACGTTGGAGCGCGACGGGCTCATCCGGCGCCGGGGGGGCAGGGCACCGCCGGCAAAGGTGGTCGGCATGAATGCCGCAGGAAGCGAGGAGAGCGCCAGCGCCGCGAACACTATGCGCTCGTCGCCAACCGTGACCATCCAGGCTACGACCGGCGATCCGATGAACGCGGTGAGTGGACCGACGCCGGCGACATCGCGCAGCGCGTGGACGTCACGCATCGCTTCGGTCCAGGCAAGCCAGGTGATCATCCCGGCGGCGACGCCGGCGGCGGCTCGCATCGCGAGTAAGAAAGGAAAGCCGGCGGTGGCGGCCGACGCCGCGTTGGCGACGAAGCCCACGGCGGCGGACGCCACGAGGATGGCGCGCCGGGGCCGCAACCGGCGCCCGGCCACGAGGTTGGCGACCGTGAACCCTCCTACCTGGGCGACGGAGATGAAGCCGGCGGTACCCAAGGCGACACCGTACCGCTCGGATATGGCCGGGAGCAGAAACGGTGTGGCGGCGAAGTGCAAGGCAATCGAGGCCGCCGCCACCAGGAGTGCAGGAGTGGCCCGGGGCCGAACCGAGAGCACCAATCGGCTCGGGGAGAACATCGTCGGATTCTAGGGTCCCGAGGTGACGCCATAATCGGGACCGCGACCGCAAAACCGTCTCGCCACACCTGGAAACACATGCCGGAAGGACACTCCATATACCGCTACGCCGGCCACCACCGCCGTCTACTGGCCGGTCGGCGGGTGGCGGCCACGTCGCCACAGGGACGTTTCCGCGGCGGGGCGGCGCGGATTGACGGTCGGGTCCTCGTCGACGTCACCGCCCACGGCAAGCACCTCTTCTATCGCTGGCAACGGGCCGAAACGCTGCACATCCACCTCGGCCTGTACGGCAAGTTCCGCACATACGAGATGGACCCGCCGTCGCCGACGCCCGGCACTCGGCTGACGCTGGCAACCGACGACGTGTCGATATACCTGGCCGGTCCGACCGTATGCGAGCTGATCGAGCCGTCGCGGGAGGAGGCGATCCGGTCCCGGCTCGGGCCCGACCCGCTTCAAGCAGGATCTCGCGGGCACACCGTTGCGGAGTTCGCCGGCAATCTCTCCCGGCGCACTATTCCCATCGGGGCGGCAGTCCTCGACCAGAGCGTTGTCGCCGGAATCGGCAACATCTACCGAGCCGAGGCGCTGTTCCTCACCGGAATCAACCCGGCTACGCCGGCCAATGAGTTGCCTGCGGCCAAGGTCGAAGAGCTATGGAGGCAAAGCGTTGCTCTCCTGGAGCGCGGGGTCGCCGAAGGCAAGATCGTCACACTGCCGCGGGCTCCGCTCGGCCGCAGCGAGGAGACCGACCGGGTCTACGTCTACAAGCGCGACCGCTTTCCGTGTCGCCGCTGTGGGGGGCCGATATCGACCGGCGAGATGGCGAGCCGCAGCATCTGGTGGTGCCGGACGTGTCAACCACCGGCGGCGGCGTCCTCGACGACAACCGTCCCTGCATAACCATCGACGGTGACGGTCGCCCCGTCCGGGAGTCGGGTGGCTCCAGACACGGAGACCACGCAGGGAACGCGGAACTCGCGGGCAACGATGCTGCTGTGGGAGAGCATTCCGCCCGCCTCGGCGACAACCGCTCCCGCCCGGGCGAAGAGGGGTGTCCACCCGACGTCGCTATAGGGGATGGCGATGACGTCTCCGGGATTGACCTTGGCGAAGTCGCTGATGTCGGCGACCACCCGCAAAGTCCCCCGATGATGCCCGCGAGATGTGGGGATCCCCTTCAAGAGGCCCCCTGCCGGGCTCAGTGGCACCGGCATGAAGTCTTCGCCGTAGATGATCTCGGGCATGGCGATCTCGCCCAGCGATTCGATCTCGGCGCGCCGGTCAGCGACCAGGGCCTCCGGCGTCGTTGCGGAGTGGCGGCCGAGCAGCGCGTCCCGAACCTCGTCGAAGTAGAGATACATGACGTCATCGGGCGCCGCCAACGTCCCCCGCTCCACCAGCCGGCGGCCGATCTCGAGGAAGTACCTCCGGAAAATCCCGTAGCCGTGCGTGTATGCGGAACTGACGTTCTCCCGATGTTCGATGAACTCGGCGGTCCGCCTTCGCAGAGAGCGCAGCAGCGGCCGGGCCACCTTCCCGAACCGCGCTTCGGCCTCATCCCATGTCAGCCGCCCGGCCGCGCCGTGGGTCGCGGCGTGGTCGAGAGCCATGGCGACGACGGCATCAGGCGTCTCCCGCCACGGGGCGACCGAGAAGTCGTTGCCGCTCGCCGACAGATGCCCGAACCGGACGAGGAACTGATCGAACTCTTCCCGCAATGCCGGCGGGAGGGCGCCGACACCCTGCGCCCGGATCGCCGGCACCTCCTCTGGCTCCAGCGCGGCCAGTGCCGCGCCGAGATGATCGAGGTGAACGTTCGGATTGACGTCTGCCAGAGTCCCGGTTCCCCCGATGTCGACGCTCTCCGGGTCCAATTCGGCCTTGGCGAGCCGCCGGCGCAGCAGGGCGTGGTACGTGTTCGCCAGGAGCGGCGTGACGATGTTGGCCGACGCCGCCCGCACCCCGATCTCCCGCAGCGCCGCCACATCGGAGAGCAGCGCGGAGTCCGACCGGGCCGTCAGGTCGGCCTCCTCGAATCCGCGGTACAGGCCTCGCAAGATCCGGATCTCACCGGGAACCAGCCGGCCGTAGCGCGCCTTGCGCGCCACCAGCCGCAGCAGACGCGGCAGCAGACGCATCGTTGCCGGGGTCGGTTTGAACGAGGGCTGGTCGCTTCCGGCCGGAAGTCCCAAGAGGAGCTCGAGCGAGTCACGCGGCATACCGAGCAACTCGAAGATGTCGCCGATCGCCCCCATGTTGAAGTACGAGCGATAGGCGAAGGCTTTGGCGAGGTTCTCCGGACGGATGTCGTTGGGCCCGAGGGCTTCAGTGAAGAGGTCCACCCAGGCCTGGTTCACCATCGGAACGTTGACCGACCACACCAGCGGCTTGATGATGCCCGGCATCACCTCGCGCGAGATGCGATTGGAGTACACAGCCACTTCGTCGAGCCCGGTGATTGGACGAAGCTGCACCCACCAGACTCGGTGACCGTCCCACACCCACTCGAGATCCACCGGTGCCCCGTACTCGGCCGCCGTCTCCGTTGTTTGCGCCACGATCGCGGACACAACGCCCTCGCCGAGGAGATCGTTGGGGTTCTCGATCCAGCTACCCCACCGGTGGATCCAGCGCCGGGGAGTGATTCCTTCGCCGACGAGCCGGTCGCCCCTTCCGGCTACGGCTTCAATCACGACCTCGTTGAGCCCGGTGATCGGGTTGCGGGAGAAGGCGACGCCGGACACCACAGGCGGCACCATGGGCTGCACCATGACGTTGACCACGATGCCGTCCTCGCTCCCGAGATGGCTCCGGTAGGCGGCGACCCGCTCCGATGCGACGGAGGATCGCACTCGCTGCACGGCGCCGGAGACGTCGCCGACGGCGACATCCAGCTCGGTGACGAACTGGCCTGCATACGAGGCGGCCGCACCGTCCTCCACATTGGCAGATGACCGCACCGCGTACTGCATCGTGGCGTCCAGCTCGCGGTCGATCTCGGTGCGCAGCGATGACTCGGGCTCGTCGGCCCGGATCACCCAGGTGGCCGGTACCAGCATGTGGCGGGCGATCATCCAGCTCACGTGATGGGCCTTGCCGCCGACACGGTCGGCTGACGTCTCCGTGATCAAACGTTCGATTGGCTGCGACCTCCTCCAGCGCGGGCATCCTCAATTCGGAGCAGAACCGTAGAGAGGATGACGCCGACGATCCTATGGTGAATGGCGCAGCTACCGACGACGAGGACCTCGAGGGGATGTAATGGGAGACAGGGTTGCGATCTTGCTTTGCGGATACGGCGAGGTGGAGGAGTACGAGGAGTTCGCCGAATACAACGAGAGATCGTTCCGGTTGCTCGTCTCGAAGTCGATCAAGTTCCCGGACTTCTCGATCCCCTACCTGTCGCGCCGCCTGGAACGAT
>CAMYJM010000024.1 GCA_947258635.1 uncultured Acidimicrobiaceae bacterium | reverse complement strand
CCACGAACCCGGCGGTTCTCGGCAATGCCCAGGTCTTCCATGAGCCGCTTGGCCTTGATCTTGCCGAAGCCCGGCAATGAGGTCAGCACGGCGAACACCTTGGTGCTCGCCACGATCTGGTCGTCTTCAGCTCTGGCGAACACATCTTCCAGGGAGAGACTTCCCGTTCGCAGGAGCTCCTTCAACTCTGCGCGCGCCCGGCGAGCTTCCGCCGCCTTGGCCAACGCAGCTCGGCGCTGGGCATCCGTCAATTGTGGTGGTGCCATGGCATCTCCTCTTCGCTGCAACTCTATCAAGCCGGAACGGGCTGATTACGCATTGAGCTGCGCAGCGATATCGGCCGCGGCGGCAGCCGGGTCGGACGCGGCCGTGATGGGCCGCCCGATCACCAGCCATGTGGCACCTGATGCGATCGCCTCTTGAGGAGTGGCCGTGCGACGCTGATCGCCGGCGGCACTCCCCGCGGGGCGGACGCCGGGTGTCACGACAGCCACGCCCGGCGCAGCCGCCTTGACGATGCTGATCTCGCGAGGGGAGCAGACGACACCTTCTGCGCCGCACGATTCGGCAACATGCGCCATGCGCGCCACGAGCTCGGCCGGTGGCTCGTTGATGCCCACCTCCGCCAGATCCGACGCGTCGAGGCTGGTGAGCACCGACACCCCCAGGACTCCTCCGGTACCGGCCGACCCCGCGGCGAGGCCGGCCACGGCCGCGGTCAGCATGGCGGAACCACCGGCCACGTGCGCAGTCAGCCATCTGGCACCGGCCCGGCCCAGCGCCCGGGCCGCCCGTTCGACCTGGCTCGGAATGTCATGGAGCTTGGCGTCGACGAAGACGGGGCGGCCCAAGTCCCGCAGCTCGCCGATCAGTCCGGGGCCCGGACCGTGGAGCAGGCCCAGGCCGATCTTGAAGGCGCCTACCGAATCGACCACGGCCGCTGCCAGAGCCAGCGCGCTCGGCCCGTCGGCCGTGTCGATCGCCACGATCACCGGATTGGTCACCAGGGAATGCCTCCACCCGACAGCTCCACGACGGTCGTCCGCTGCCGGCGCAGGTAGCGTTCGAGATCCCGGCGGATCCTTGCTCCTACGCGGGGCGCGGCAAAATGTGCCGTGCCGATGGCAACGGCGGCGGCGCCGGCGAGCAGGTACTCGACGACGTCGTCCGCGCTTGCCACGCCACCGCACCCCACGATGGGCACCGTCGGCATCGCCTGGTGGACTTGCCACACACATCGCATGGACAGGGCCTTCAACGGCGGGCCCGAAAAGCCCCCCACCCCTCTGGTCAGAGTCGGGCGGCGCGTGGCGATATCGATTCCGAACCCCCACGCAGTGTTGGTCAACACCACCCAATCGGCGCCGGCATCGACGACGGCGCCGGCAACGGCGACGATGTCCTCCGCGTTCGGCGAGAGCTTGGCACCGACCGGCAGACCGGTGGCACGACGCACCTCGGCCACCACCGCCGCGGCCGCTTCACCATCGAGGGCGAACATCCTCTCTCCTTCGAGGTTCGGGCAGGACAGGTTGAGTTCGACGGCCGCGACCCCGGCCGCTTCCAGGCCTTTGGCCACCAGAGCAAAATCGCCCGGCGAACCGCCCACGGCCGAGCCCCACACCGGAACTGCGACGCCGGCCAATCGGGGACCTACTTCTGTGGACCAGGCATCGATGCCGGGGTTCTGGATTCCGATGGCATTCAGCATCCCTATGCCGGACGAGCCGATCCGCGGCGCCGGATTGCCCGGCCACGGGACCGGAGACACCGATTTGGCGACGGCCGCCCCGTAGCTCTCGAGAGCGCCGACCGGGGCGAAATCAACCACCGAACCGACAGTGCCGGCGGCGGCTATCAGTGGGCTCCGCAGGCTCACCGGACCCAGCTGGGTTCGCAGCGAGTTGCTGAGGCCGCTCACTGGTCGCTCGCCAGCGCCAGGTGCCGGCTCTGCAGGGAGACAACGTCTTCGATGACAGAGCCCTCCTCGGCGAGACTCGTTCCAACGGCCCAACCACCCTGAATCGTCGTCACGCAAGGCACGCCGTGGCGGGTTGCTGCCTTGCGGATCAAGCCACCGTCGCCTCGAGCCCGGCGGCCGCGCGGAGTGTTGATCACCAAGTTGATCTGCCCATCCTCGATGAGCCGCACCGGGTCGTATGGCCCCTCGCCGACCTTGTCGACGCCGGTGGCTCGGATGCCGTGGCGCACCAGAGCGCCCGCAGTGCCGTGGGTGGCGAAGATCCGAAAGCCGAGATCCTGGAATAGCCGACCGACATTCATGCCAAAGGGCTTGTCACGATCGGACAACGACAGGAACAGGGCACCCTGGCGCGGGACGCGGTGGCCGGCAGCGAGCAGCGCCTTGGCGTAGGCGGCGCCGATGCTCGGTCCCATTCCCATGACCTCTCCGGTCGCCTTCATCTCGGGGCCGAGCAGAGTGTCCTCTCCGGGGAACCGCTTCCAGGGAAGCACCGCCTCCTTGACCGCGATATATCCGGGCACGCCCACGGGTTGCAGCACCCCGCTCGATCTCAAGTCGGCGAGCGTGGCGCCCATCATCACCCTGGTGGCGATCTTGGCGAGAGGCACGCCGGTGGCCTTGGAGATGAAAGGCACTGTACGCGATGCCCGCGGATTGGCTTCCAGGACCAGAACCGAGTCGCCCTTCACCGCAAACTGGATGTTGATCAGGCCCCGGACCGCCAGGGCCCGGGCGAGCGCCTCGGTATAACGCTCGATGTTGGCGAGGGCGACGGGCGCCAGCGTGGGCGGCGGGACCACACACGCCGAATCGCCCGAGTGCACTCCGGCCTGCTCGACGTGCTCCATGATGCCCCCGATGTAGAGCTCGTGGCCATCGAAGATGGCGTCGACATCGACTTCAGTTGCCGCCTCGAGAAATCGGTCGATGAGGACCGGAGCCTCGTGGAGGTCGACCTCACCACCGGGCACCGTCCCGTACAACTCACGTAGGTAGGTGGAGAGCTCATCGACCGTGAAGACGAGCCGCATGGCGCGACCGCCGAGGACATAGGAGGGCCGCACCAGTGCCGGGAACCCGATTTCGTCTGCGATCTCTTGGGCTTCCAGCAGCGACGCCGCCGCGCCATGGGGCGGCTGCGGTACTCCGGCCTCCCGGCAGATCGCGGAGAAGCGCTCCCGATCCTCGGCGGCGTCGATCGCATCCGGTTGGGTCCCCGCGATGCTCACCCCCTCCGCCTGGAGGGCCGCCCCCAGGCTCAGCGGTGTCTGTCCCCCCAGTTGAACGATCACCGCAACCGGTTGCTCCTCGGCAACGACGGCCAGAACGTCCTCGGCGGTGAGCGGCTCGAAGTACAGCCGATCGCTGGTGTCGTAATCGGTCGATACGGTCTCCGGGTTGCAGTTGATCATCACCGGCTCGTACCCGGCGTCGCGCAGCGCAAAGGAGGCGTGCACGCAGCAGTAGTCGAACTCGATCCCCTGGCCGATGCGGTTGGGCCCGGAGCCGAGCACTACAACGGTGCGGTTTCCCGGCGGCGGTGTCTCGCTCTCGTCCTCGTACGTGCTGTAGAAATAGGGGGTCTCGGCGGCAAACTCTGCGGCGCACGTATCGACGGTGCTGTAAGTGACGCCGACGGCGTGACTCGCGCGATGCTCCCGCACCTGCTCCTCGTCGATCTGCCACAGATAGGCGAGTTGGGCATCGGAGAATCCGAAGCGTTTGCCGGCGAGCAGCAGGTCACGTTCCGGTTTCCCGGCCACGAGATCGTGACGCATCTCGACGATCTGAAGCATCTGGTCGATGAACCAGGGGTCGATCTGGGTGATCTCATTCAGCAGGGCGGGATCTACGCCACGTCGCAGCGCCTCGGTCACGAAGAAGATCCGGTCGGGAGCCGGCGTGGCGGCGCGGCTCAACACATCGGCCGTCTCGAGGGCGAGCAACGCGGCCTCGCCGACGTCTGCGTTGAGGCCGTGGCGCCCCGTCTCGAGCGATCTGAGGGCCTTCTGGAGAGCTTCGGGGAACGTCCGGCCGATCGCCATGGCCTCACCAACGCTTTGCATCGCCGTGCCGAGTACCGGAGCTACCGACGGGAACTTGGCGAAGTCGAACCGGGGCGCCTTGACGACCACATAGTCGAGAGCCGGCTCGAACGAGGCCGGAGTCGCCCCGGTTATGTCGTTGGCCACTTCATCGAGGGTGTAGCCCACGGCGAGCCGTGCGGCGATCTTGGCGATGGGGAACCCGGTTGCCTTCGAGGCCAGCGCCGAGCTGCGCGAAACCCGCGGGTTCATCTCGACGATGATGCGGCGGCCTGATGCGGGGTCGACGGCGAACTGCACGTTCGACCCGCCCGTCGCGACGCCCACGGCCCGCAAACAAGCGATCGCTTCGTCCCGCATCTCTTGATACTCACGATCGGAGAGGGTCATGGCGGGAGCCACGGTGATCGAGTCCCCTGTGTGCACGCCCATAGGGTCCAGGTTCTCGATGGAGCAGACGATGACGGCGTTGTCCCGTCCATCGCGCATCACCTCGAGCTCGTACTCCTTCCAGCCGAGAACCGACTCCTCGATCAGCACCTCCCGAATCGGCGAGGCCTCCAGCCCGGCGACCACGATCTCCCGCATCTGCGTCTCATCGTGGGCGATCCCGGTGCCTCCACCGCCGAGGATGTACGAGGGGCGCACCATCGCCGGATATCCGATATCGGCTGCAGCGGCGAGCGCATCGTCGAGCGTGGTCACGTAGTGCGCCTGCGCGGTGGCGATCCCGATGGATTCCATCGCCGCCTTGAAGCGACCGCGGTCTTCGGCGGTGGCGATAGCGGCGAGGCCGGCGCCGATCAACTCGACGTCGTAGCGCTCGAGAGCCCCGCGCTCGGCCAGCTCCATGGTGACGTTGAGCGCCGTTTGACCGCCCAGGGTCGCCAGCAATGCGTCCGGTCGCTCCTTGGCGATGATGGCTTCGACCACACCTGCCGTGATCGGCTCCACGTAGGTGGCGTCGGCAAACTCGGGGTCGGTCATGATCGTCGCCGGGTTCGAGTTGACGAGAACCACCCGGTAGCCGTCCTCGCGCAGCACCTTGACGGCCTGTGTTCCCGAATAGTCGAACTCGCAGCCCTGCCCGATGACGATCGGGCCCGACCCGATCACGAGGATGGTTGAGATGTCATCGCGTCGCGGCATCAGCGACCCTCCAGGACGCGAGCGAAGCGACCGAAGAGACGGGCGGCGTCATTGGGCCCCGGCGCCGCCTCAGGGTGGTACTGAACCGAGAAGGCGGCGACCTGCGGGCACTCGAAACCCTCGAGACTGCCATCGTTGAGGTTCTGGTGGGTTGGCACGATGACGCCGAATTCCGAATCGACAGCCGCCGGCAGCAGATCGGGCCCGGGCACACCTCGAGGCCGCGGCGGCTGTTCACCCTCCGCCAGCGGCCACAGGTCGACGGTAAAACCGTGGTTCTGTGAGGTTATGTCGACCGTGCCCTCAGCCAGGCTGCGCACCGGATGGTTGCCACCGTGGTGGCCGAACGGCAACTTGCTGGTGGAGGCGCCGAGCGCCAGCCCGAGGACCTGCTGTCCCAGGCAGATTCCGAAGATCGGTACCTTCCCCAACAGCCTTCGCACGGCGGCCACTGCGGCCGTCAACGGCTCGGGGTCGCCGGGCCCGTTGGAAAGGAACACCCCTGCCGGGTCGAGCTGCAGAACATCTTCGGCCGGGGTCGTCGCCGGGACCACGTGAACCTCGGCGCCGTGCCCGGTCAGCCGGGCGAGGATGTCACGCTTGATCCCGAAGTCGTATGCCACGACCCGCATTCGCGCCGTGCCCTCGGGACCCACGACATACGGGACGTCGGTGGTGACCAACCGGGTCAGATCCCGACCCTCCATTCGCGGTGCGGCGGCTGCCGCGGCCACCAGATCGGCCGCCATGCCGTCCGTTCCCAGCGCGGCGGGCATGGCACCGTGATCGCGGATGTGCCGGGTCAGGCGCCGGGTGTCTACGTCGGAGAGCGCGATCACGCCGTGGTCGGCCAGCCATCCGGCAAACGACCCCTCGCTGCGCCAGTTCGACGCGACGCGGGCCATCGCCCTGACGACAAACCCGGCGCAGTGCGGGACCGGGGCCTGATCGTCCAACCGGCTGGTCCCGTAATTGCCGATGTGGGGAGCCGTCATCACGACGACCTGCCCGGCATACGAGGGATCGGTGGCGATCTCCTGGTAACCCGTCATCGCCGTGTTGAACACGATCTCGCCCGTCGCGATACCTCCGGCGGCCACGGCCGTGCCCCGGAATACCGTCCCGTCGGCGAGAGCCAGCGCGCCGGCCGTACGCACCGCGCTCAGACGAGAACTCCGCTCTCCTCATGGGTCATCGCTCCGGCGTACATCGTGTACTTGACGGCACCGGCGTACCGGCGCCCGAAGTACGGCGCGTTGCGTGACTTCGAGCGCGATTGGCGGACGTCGGTGACCCCCTTCGGATCGAAGGCGGTGATGTTGGCGGGTGCTCCAGTAGCCAACCAGTGACCCTGGTTGGCGATGCGGGCGATCGCCGCGGGCTTGACCGACATTGCCTCGAAGAAGCGCACCGGGTCGAGACCTACCCGATCGTTGACCACCGCCGCCGCCCATTCGAGGCCGATGACTCCGTTGGGAGCGTGCTCGAACGGGACGTCCTTCTCGTGATCGGCGTGAGGCGCGTGATCGGTGGCAACCGCGTCGATGACACCGGACTGCAATCCGGCCACCAGAGCTGCCCGATCCGCTGCGCTGCGCAAGGGAGGCATCATCTTGAACGCCGGATCGGTGGCTTGGACATCCCCATCGGTGAAGGCGAGGTGGTGCGGCGTCACCTCAGCCGTGACCGGCAGGCCCTCTCGCTTGGCGGCTGCCACCAACTCGACGGTGGGTGCGGCCGAGATGTGCTGCACGTGGTAGTTGCAGCCCGTGAGCCTCACCAGTTCGATATCGCGGGCAACAACGACGGTCTCGGCGGCGGAAGGAATGGCGTACATTCCCAAGCCGGAGGCGACCGGGCCCTCGTGCATGTGTCCCCCTCGGGCCAGACCGGGGTCGATCGCGTGTTGGGCCAGGACCCCGCCGAGCTGGGCGAGGTAATCCATGGCGCGACGCAGCAAGCCGGCGTCGGCCACGACATCACCGTCGTCGGTGAACAGCCGGACACCGGCCGCCCAAAGGTCATCGAGGTGGGCGAGCTTCTCGCCGGCCCGCCCGGCGGTGACACACCCTGCCGAGGCGACCTCGACCAGGCCGACCTCCCGACCGCGCTCGATCGTGTAGCGAACCAGATGGCCGCTGTCGATCACCGGATCGGTATTGGGCATGGCCACTACCGAGGTGTAGCCGCCGGCGGCAGCTACTCGCGAGGCACTCTCGGTGTCCTCCTTGTACTCGTGGCCGGGCTCGCGCAGGTGAGTGTGAATGTCGACGAACCCGGGGCCGACCCAGAGGCCGCCGCAATCGATCTCGCGGACCTCGTCGCCCCCCGAGCCGGCCTTACCGATGGCGACAATCGTGCCTGCGGCGACCTCGACGTCGGCGGTCACCGGCCCTGCGGCCGTCAGTACAGTCCCGTTGCGGAAAGTCGTTCTAGACATCTGCTTCCCCTCCCAGAAGGTGGTAGAGAACCGCCATGCGGGCGGCGACCCCGTTCGTGACCTGCTGAAGCACCAGTGCGCGCGGATCATCGGCAACCACGGCGTCGATCTCCACCCCCCGAATCATGGGACCGGGGTGCAGCACGACCGCATCGGGTTTGAGCCGCTTGAAACGTTCGGCCGTCAAGCCGAATCGAGCCCGGTACTCGCCGAGCGACGGAAAGACACTGGCGCCGCCGCGCTCGCTCTGCACCCGCAGCAGGTACACGGCGTCGAGCCCGGTCAGAGCGTCGTCGAGCTCGCTCGTGGTGCGCACCGGCCACTCGCTGTCGGCAACGGGAAGCAGGGTCGGCGGTGCGATCAAGGTGACGTCGGCTCCGAGCGTCGAGAACGCGAAGACGTTCGAGCGAGCGACCCGGCTGTGGCGAATGTCGCCGACGATCCCGATTTTGACCCCGTCGAGCGTGCCGAAGTGCTGGCGCAGCGTGAGCGAGTCGAGCAGCGCCTGCGTGGGGTGCTGGTGGGCGCCGTCGCCGGCATTGACCACCGGCACGTCCACCCACTCTGCAACCCGCAATGGGGCGCCGGTCGCACCGTGGCGGACGACCATGAGGTCGACGCCGAGGGCTTGCACGGTGAGCACCGTGTCTTTGAGGCTCTCACCTTTGGTCAGCGATGAGCTGGAGGCTGTGAATGACATGACGTCCGCCGACAGCGCCTTGGCGGCTTTGTCGAAGGACAGCTTGGTCCGAGTCGATGGCTCGAAGAACATCGTGGCCACGGTCTTGCCCCGGAGGGTCGGCGCTTTGGCGATGTCGCGCTCGAGGAGCGAGACCATACCGTCGGCAGTGTCGAGCAGCATCGTGAGCTGGTCGCGATCGAGGTCCTGGGTGGTCAGCAGATGTCTCACAGCGCCCCCTCGATCCAGACGCCTTCTTCGCTATCGATTTCCCGTACGTGCACCGTGACGCGCTCCTTCTCTGAAGTGGGTAGGTTCTTGCCGACGTAATCCGCCCGTATGGGAAGCTCCCGATGGCCGCGGTCGACCAGGACCGCCAGCTGGATGCGAGCCGGGCGGCCGATATCTGCGAGGGCGTCGAGGGCGGCGCGGATGGTGCGGCCCGTGTAGAGGACGTCGTCGACCAGGACCACGGTGCGGCCTTCGATCGCGTCCGGTATGTCCGTCCGACCGATGACGGGGGCCGGGCGGGACGCCAGGTCGTCGCGATAGAGGCCGATGTCGAGACTCCCCAGCGGGATCTCGGCGCCCTCGATCGCGGCCAGTTCCTGACGGATCCGATCGCCCAGCGGAATCCCCCTGGTGTGGATCCCCACCACGATTACGTCACCAGCGCCCCGGTTGCGCTCGGAGATCTCGTGAGCGATGCGCCGTACGGCCCGCGCGACATCCTTCTCATCCATGACGAGCTTCATGGGAGCCGCCGTTGCGAGGGAGAGTGGCCGGTGAGCCTCAGGTGGCGGTCGCGGCGTCGCGCCGCCCGCCGCTTGGATAGAGCCAGCATGTATCCGTCCTTTCCGGCCTCTCGGGACCGGGTTTAAAGGGGAAGATCGGAGCGGACTGTAGCAGAGCGCGTTCAGCGTTCGGTGATATCCACTTCGCCAATGGCGGCCGACAAATCACCCGGCCCTCAACGTCGAACGTGACCACCAGGGTGGCGTCGCTTCCTACCACGTACGTTGCCGCGAATCGATCTCCCGAGGGCAGGAAGTATCCCCTCCCCAATGGCGGCTAGCCCGAATCCGACGGCCAAGCTGAGCCGGATCATTGCTCCACGCCTTCCTTCTCCAGGGCCGCCAGCACCCCGTTGACAAAGGCTCCCGACCGAGACGTCGAGTACTGCTTCGCCAATTCCACCGCCTCAGAGATCACAACGCCGACCGGGGTCTCGGTGTGGCGCAGCTCAAAGAGGGCCAGGCGCAACACGGCACGATCGACGGCAGCCATCCGCTCGAGGCGCCACCCGGTGGCCACCGACGCGATCTCGGAATCGAGCTCTGCGTGTTTCTCCCACGCCCCCACGGCGAGCTTGCGAGCCCGTGACGACAGGCCCGTTACCTCGGGCGCGCCACCGCGAGCTTCGGCTGCATAGAGCGCGCCGAGCGCCTCGACCCGGTCGTCGCGGCTCACGACGCCCGAGTGATGTAGGTCCCGGTGCGGGTATCCACCTTGACGATGTCGCCCTGGTCGATGAACAGCGGCGCCTGAATCACGAGTCCGGTCGACAGTGTGGCCGGCTTGGTCGCTCCCGACACCCGATCCCCCTTGACCCCGGGCTCCGTGTAGGTGACCTCCAGCTCAACCGAAGCCGGGAGCTCAATACCGAGTGGCTCACCTTGATAGGTGTTGACCTGGACCGTCATCGACTCGACTAGGTAGTCGGCCGCGTCGGCCACCAGCTCCTTCGTGATCGTCAGCTGCTCGAATGTATCCAGGTTCATACAGACGTAGCCCAGGTCGTCGGAGTAGAGGTACTGGTAGTTGGCCCGATCAATGACAGCGCGGGGCACGTTCTCGCCGGCGCGAAAGGTGCGATCCACGACCGCTCCGGTGTTCAGGTTGCGCAGCTGGGTTCGCACGAAAGCCTTCCCCTTGCCCGGCTTGACGTGCTGGTAGTCCAGCACCAGGAACAGACCCTCCGGCAGGTCGAGAGCCATTCCCGGCTTGAGGTCATTTGTGGAAATCATGTGCGTCGGTATCTCCTCGCCGGTCGTCAGCGGACCCCAACGGCGCGTAAGCCGGCGCGTACGGTAGTCATGTCGACAGTCGCCAACGTCGGTTTGCCGAATGCCTCGAGCAGGACCATGCGGACCCCGGTCGAATCACGCTTCTTGTCGAGCAGCAGAGCGGCCTCCACCGCGGCCGGATCGGCTTTGGGGGCCGTGACCGGCAGACCGAGTTCTGCCAGAAGCTGCCGTTGGGCCTCGGCGGAGGTGAAACCGGTGAGCTCCTCCGCCACCGCCCCTGCCGCCACCATGCCGATGGCCACGGCGTGACCATGGGGAATCCGCGTTACGTACTCGATGGCAAGGCCGATGGTGTGCCCGTAGTTCAAGATGGCGCGCCTGCCCTGCTCGGTGAAGTCGGCGCTCACCACTTCGGCTTTGACCCGGACGGCGCGGGGTACCACCTCGGACAGCGCGGCCCTGAGACCGTCAGCCTGGTAGAGGGCAACGAGCTCCGGATCGGCGATGAAACCCGCCTTGACGGCTTCGGCGGTACCTTCGATGAGCAGTCCCGCGGGCAAAGCGGCGAGGAGACCGGTGTCGACCAGGACGCGGGCCGGGTGGCTGAATACGCCGGCCAGGTTCTTGCCCCCAACGTTGACCGCGGTCTTGCCGCCGATAGCGGCATCGACGGCGCCGAGGAGGGTCGTCGGCACGAGGACCGACTCGATGCCGCGCAAGTATGTAGCGCCGATGAAGCCGCCGACATCGGTCGCGGCGCCGCCTCCTACGGTGACAATGGAGTCCTGGCGGGTCATCCCAAGCGAATTCAGCCACAAGTAGACCCCCTCCACTACCGCCAGTGCCTTGGCGTCCTCGCGATCGGGCAGGGTTCGCTGCGCCACTACGTAGCCGGCGGCCCGCAGTCCCCCGGCGAGCGCATCGGCAGTTCGCTGCGGGCCGGGCTGCGTCAGAACCGCCACCCGAACCCGGCCCGGCCGCGGCGCCATCGCCAGCTCGGCGGAGGTGGAGATTCCGTCGCCGATCAACACCTCGCTGGCGGTATCGTCACCCCGCGTTATCCAAATCCGTTCCATAGTTCCTCGATGCGGTCCACAACAGTGTTAACGGAGACGTCGTCCGTCGCCAGACTCACGTGAGCGGCGGCGTCATAGGCAGCCCGGCGTCCCGCCAGGATTCTGGTCAGGGTCGCCAGCCGTTCTCCCTCGTGCAATAGCGGTCGATCCGCAGCCGCTCCGATCCGCCGCACCAGCGTCTCGGGAGTCGCCTGCAGCCAGACTACGAGGCCCGAGGATCGCATCATGGCAACGCTCTCATCCCGCACGACGACTCCGCCACCGGTGGCAACGACGCGGTTCGCGTGATTAGCCACCTCGCGCAACGCCTCCACCTCGAGGTCGCGGAATTCCTCCTCACCCCGATCCGCCCAGAACCCGGTGATCGAGGTGCCAACTCGCTGTGAGATGACCGCGTCGAGATCGAGCCACTCCCACCCGAGTCTCTCCCCGAGCCTGCGGCCGACGGTGGATTTGCCGGATCCCATCATCCCGATCAACCAGATGAGCGCGGCCCCCGTGTTCAGAAGCTCGCCAAGCGCTCACGATACGCGGCGACGGCCTGCTGCAGATCGCCCAACGTGTCACCACCGAACTTGCGCTGCATCTCCTGGGCGACCGTGATCGCCACCATCTCTTCGGCGACGACGCCGGCCGCCGGCACCGCACACACATCGCTGCGCTCGCGGAAAGCCTTCGTGGCCTCTTTGGTCCCGACGTCAACCGTATCGAGGGGCCGCATGACTGTAGAAATCGGCTTCATGGCCGCTCGGACCCTCACCGGACCACCACTGGTCATGCCACCTTCGACGCCGCCGGCGCGGTTGGTCTGCCGGCTGAAATCGGCGCCGTCGTGGTAGATCTCGTCGTGGGCGGCCGAACCCGGTCGGGCCGCGGATCCGAAGCCGTCGCCCACCTCGACACCCTTGATCGCCTGGATCGACATCAGCGCACCGGCCAGCCGGGCATCGAGCCGCCGATCGAAGTGGACGTGGCTCCCGATTCCCGGTGGCAGTCCATATACGAGCACCTCAACGACCCCGCCCAACGTGTCCCGATCTTTCTTGGCCGTGTCGATCGCTTTGATCATCTCCGCCTCTGCCGAACGCCGAAACGCCCGCACGGGTGACTCATCGATGGCATCCCGATCCTGCGGGAGCGGCAGCTCGGCCTCTGCGGCGGTCACGTCTCCGATGGCGACGACATGACTGATCACTTCGACTCCGACACCGCAGAGAAGTTGCTTCGCCAGATACCCGGCCACCGATCGCGCCGCCGTCTCGCGCGCCGAGGCCCGCTCGAGGATGTCGCGGGCATCGTGGGTGTCGTATTTCATCATTCCGGCAAGGTCGGCGTGGCCCGGCCGCGGCGTCGTCAGCGGGTTTTCGGATCTCCCGGGATGAGGGGACATCTCCCTCTCCCACTTGGGCCACTCCGTGTTGCGGATTATCACCGCCACGGGGCTCCCCAGCGTCCGGCCGAATCGCACCCCACCCATGATCTCGAGCTCATCGCGCTCGAGCTTCATGCGCGCCCCGCGCCCGTACCCGGCGCGGCGGCGCATCAGCTCATCGCCGATACCGGCCGCAGTCACCGCAACGCCGGACGGCATCCCCTCCACAATGGTCACGAGCCCCGGCCCATGCGATTCACCCGCCGTGAGAATTCTCAACATACCCCCGGAGGCTAGAGCACGGGAGAGTCGGGCGAACAAAGCGGCGCCCGAGGCGAGCTCCCCTAGTGTCTTCCTCCGGCGGGAGAAGTGGAGCCTCTGGCGCCGATGGGGGCGCCAGCCCATGGTGGCTCCCGTCCTCAGGATCCGACTGCCGCCATCCGACAGAGCGCCAGTACCAGGTGTCGGCTGTCGCGACGCGGCCCCCTACCCGCCTGCGGCGGGGCCCTCCCCCCGGAGCTCCGGGGGACACATTGCGAAGAGGGAGCGGCCGGGCCGCTCCCTCTTCTTCGGGGCTCCGCCATAGCGGAGTTCTCGGCGGCGGGCTACTTCAGAATCTGCTGGCCGACCGTGAGCTCGAACGCGCTGTCTCCGAACATGAAGACACCCTTCGTCGCCGTGAGACTTATCACCTTGTAGGACCCAGCAAAGGTCTCCCCGACGCCCACGTCGTAGCTGACCCCGTTGACGATCATCGTCGCCCGGATGACGCCCGACACGTCACGGATCTCCTGCAACGTGATTGTGGTGCCCGCAGGACTGAACCCGCTGCCACTTCCGGACCCGCCGCTGCCGCCCGTGCCGGGCTGGCCGGCGACGG
>CAMYJM010000023.1 GCA_947258635.1 uncultured Acidimicrobiaceae bacterium | reverse complement strand
CCGAGGACACCCGCCGCTCGTCGTATCTGCTCCAGACGTTGGGGCTGAGCCGGCCGCTGCGGTCCTACTTCGCCGGGAATGAGTCGGCGCGCGCCGAGGAACTGACCGGGCGGCTCGAAGCCGGCGAGGTAGTGGCGCTCCTGACCGACGCCGGCATGCCTTCGATATCGGATCCCGGGCTCACTGCGGCCCGGGCGGCCCATCTGGCCGGAGCCCGGGTCACGGTGATCCCGGGCCCGAGCGCCGTCACTGCCGCCCTGGCCGTGTCGGGGCTGCCGTCGGATCGGTTCGTCTTCGAGGGCTTTCTCCCTCGCAAGCGGCGAGGCCGCGAGGCGTTGCTCACCGAACTCGAGGCTGAACCCCGAACCATCGTGCTATTCGCGGCGCCCTCGCGCGTTGTCGCCGATCTGGAGGATTTGGCGAACGCACTCGGCGCCAGCCGCCCGGTGGCCGTCACCCGGGAGCTCACCAAACTGCACGAAGAAGTATGGCGGGGCAGCCTGGCGATGGCCGTCGCCGAGTTCGGTGGTCGCCGGTCGATAAAGGGGGAGCTGACAATCGTGATCGGGCCCAAGCCGGCGATGGCGGCCGACCTCACGGCGGCGGCAGAGGCCGCGCGCGCCGCTATCGAGACGGGGGTAGCCCCGTCGGAAGCGGTCCGCGAAGCGGCCGCCGCGCACCGCGTCAGTCGGCGCGTTCTTTATCAGGAAGTGATTACCCCGCCGGCTCGCTAGCCGCCGGCGATCTCGCTCCTGCAGGTAGCGCACAAGCCGCGACCCTTGAAGGGGCGGACATCCGTCGTTGATCCGTCGAAGACGCAGGTTGCCTGCAGCTTGCGGATCACGATGGCATCGTTCTCAACAGATATTGCGAGCTCGTCCCCCTCGCGAATATTGAAGAGGCGTCGTGTTTCGGCGGGTACGACGATCCGTCCCAAGTCGTCGATCTTTCGCACCATGCCGGTATCCAAACCTATTTACCTCCATATGCCGGACGGACAGAAAAGCGATATCCCCGCCCCCACGGGCATATTGCTGGTTCCGTTTCTACCACTTTGCGTGGCCCAGTGCTTGATTATCGTCACATTTGGGCCCCATGGGATCATTGGGACCGATAGGGCGGTCGGGACCACTGGTACCATCGCCACGGTGAACACATCACCAACACCTCGCAAGGTCCTCGTGGCGGTAGCCTGGCCCTACGCCCAGGGTCCGCTGCACCTGGGCCACATGGCGGGCGCCTACCTGCCGGCCGACATCTTCGCTCGTTACCAGCGCGCCGCCGGCAGTGACGTACTCATGGTCTCGGGGTCCGATACTCACGGCACCCCGATCACAGTGCGCGCCGACGAGGAAGGAGTCACTCCCCAAGAGATCGTCGACCGCTATCACCCACTGTTCCTTGGCTACTGGCGCAACCTGGGGATCTCTTTCGATTTGTTCACACGCACCGACACGCCCAACCATCACCGGGTCGCCCAGGACTTCTTTACGAAGCTCCTCGAGAACGGGTATCTCTACAAGGAGAAGAGCGAGCAGTTCTACGACGCCGCCGCGGAGCAATTCCTGCCCGACCGGTATGTCGAGGGGACGTGCCCCCACTGCGGTTACGAGGCGGCCCGCGGAGATCAGTGCGACAACTGTGGCCGGACACTCGACCCCACCGACCTGATCAATCCCGTTTCGAAACGCAGCGGCTCGACCCCGGTGCTGCGCGAGACCGAGCACTACTACTGGCGGCTCAGCGAGTTTGCCCAGCCGCTGCGCGAATGGCTTGCCACCCGGGAGGGTTGGCGGCCTCATGTCATCAACTTCGCCAGAGGGATGGTGGAAGAAGGCCTCATCGACCGAGCGTTCACCCGGGACATCACCTGGGGGATTCCGCTTCCGGTGGACGACCTCGGTGAGGGCAAACGCATCTACGTGTGGTGGGAAGCCGTCATGGGCTACTTCTCGGCGCCCCAGGAGTGGGCCCAGCTCCAGGGTGATCCCGATGCGTGGAAGGCGTGGTGGACGGATCCGGCGGCCGTGTCGTACTACTTCGTCGGCAAAGACAACATCCCGTTCCATGCGGTCTACTGGCCGGCGCTGTTGATGGGATACGGCGGCCTCAATCTGCCGACCGACGTTCCCGGCAACCAGTTCATCACGTTCAAAGGCGAGAAGGCCTCCAAATCGCGGGGTGTGGGCCGGCAGCTCGACTGGTACATCGAGCATTTCGAGCCGGACGCGCTGCGCTATGCGCTGGCCGCCACCCTGCCCGAAACGAGCGACTCCGACCTCACCGAAGGCGAGTTGGTGCGCCGTGTCAACGAAGAGCTGGTGGCCACCTGGGGCAACCTCGTCAACCGGGTTGTGTCCATGACCCACCGATACTTCTCAGGTGTCGTTCCGTCCGGCGAGGCGGTCGACGCGGATGACCGAGCCCTGCTCGACGGGATTCAGGCAGGGATCGCCGAGGTCGGCGATGAGATTGCCGCCGTTCGGCTCAAGTCCGGGCTCGCCAAGGCGATGGGTCTCGCTCACGCCACCAACGGCTACCTGACGGCGCGGGAGCCCTGGCAGACGGCCAAAACCGACATGGACCGCACCGGGGTGACACTGGCCGTCGCCCTCAACGCCATTGCCGGCATCGCCGTGGCACTCGGGCCCTATCTGCCGTTCACTTCACCCAAGGTCTTCGCCATGCTCGGCATCGGCGAAGAGCCCCACTGGCACCCGACGGTCGTGCCGGCTGGGGCCACCCTGGGGCCGGCCGAGCCTCTCTTTGCGAAGGTCGCCCCCGAGCTGCTGGATAGCGGGGACGACGAGGGCTGAGCGTGATGAACACGTGGGTGGACAGTCACTGCCACCTCTTCTCCCTGGATGAACCGCCCGCAGCGCCGTTGGAACGCGCCGCGGGCGCCGGAGTGGCCTGGATCGTCGTGCCTGGGATCGATTTCGAAACGTCGTTGCAAGCGCGCCGCATCGCAACCGCCGAGCCGGTCCGGGTGCGATGGAGCGCTGGCCTTCACCCCCACGATGCGAGCAAGTGGCCCGTCGAAGGCGGGCGAATCGAGGCGCTGGCGGCGGAGGCAGTCGCCATCGGGGAGTGCGGCCTGGACTTCTACCGCAATCTCTCCCCACGGGACGCGCAACTCGATGCCTTCCGGGCCCAGCTGCAACTCGCCCGGCAGCTGAACAAGCCGGCGATCGTGCACTGTCGCGATGCCTTCGCCGAGGTCTACGCCGAGCTGGAGACTGCCGCCCTCGGCGAGCGTGCCGTTCTGCACTGCTGGACGGGCGGTCGCCGCTGGACCAAACGATTCCGCGACCTCGGCGTGACCTTCTCCTACGCCGGCCCGATTACCTTCGCAGGCGGCGACACGGTTCGTTTGGGCGCAGCCGAAGCCCCGCCCGAGCGGACCATGGTGGAAACGGACACGCCATATCTGACACCGCCGCCCCATCGCCGTGATCCCAATGAGCCCGCCAACGTCGTCGCAGTGGGCACCGCCCTCGCCGAGATATGGAGCATGCCGGTAGCCGAGGTGGCCCGGGTAACGACGGCCAACGCCGTCCGCATCTTCGGAGGGGGCAATTGAGCGAGATCCGTCCCCAGGGACGTGCCGAGATCAAGCGCCTGCTGGCCAAACATGGCTTGCGCCCGCAGCGCCACCTGGGTCAACACTTCCTGGCCGATCCCAACATCGTGGGGCGCATCATGTTGGAAGCCGACATCACGCCCGGAGACCGCGTGATCGAAATCGGCCCCGGCACCGGGACGCTGACGACGGCTCTGGCGGCCGCCGGCGCTTCGGTCGTTGCCTACGAGGTGGATCAAACCTTGCGCCGCCTGCTCCACGACGTCGTGGCCGGTCTCGACGTCTCGCTGCATTTCGAGGACGCCATGGCGCTCGATTGGTCACGCGACTACGGCGACGGCGAGTGGAAGATGGTCGCCAACCTGCCCTACAACGTGGGAACTCCACTGCTCCTCGACGCCGTGCGCGGCGGCCTGGGGATCAAACGATTCGTGGTGATGGTCCAGCGCGAGGTGGCCGTCCGGCTCGCGGCAGAGCCCGGCAGCAAACAGTACGGAGTGCCGTCGGTGGTCGCCCAGCTATACGCACAACCCCGCGTCGCTTTCCGGGTTCCTCCGACCGTGTTCATGCCGCCACCCGACGTCGACTCGGCCGTTGTGGTCCTCGATCGGCGCCCGAACCACCCACTTGCCGAGGCGGCGGCGCGACTCGCCGCCGCCGCCTTTCAACACCGCCGGAAGATGTTGCGCGGCTCGCTATCGGAATTGATCGACCGGGAGAGCTTCGTCGCCGCCGAGATCAGCCCGTCGGCGCGGCCCGAGGAGTTGACGGCGGCGGACTTTCTCCGCCTGGCGGAGGTGATGGCATGATCCGAGCCGTGGCGTGCGCCAAGATCAATCTCAGCTTGCACGTTGCCGCCCGGGAAGCCAACGGGCTGCATCGCATCGACGGCATCTTCCAATCGATCAGTTGGGTCGATCGGCTTGCGGCGGCGCCCGCGGAGGAGGATACGATCAGTGACGGCAGCGGCGGTGAGGTCATCGCCGGCTGGGACAACTTGGCGTGGCGCGCCGTCGACGAGGTGCGGCGGGTGGCCGGACGCACCAGGGCGGTCGAGCTCGTGCTCGACAAGGAAATCCCGGCTGCCGCCGGCCTGGGAGGCGGCAGCGCCGATGCGGCGGCGGCTCTGGCGATCGGTGGCCATTTGTTCGGAGTGGAGCGAGACACGCTCGCCGGCTTGGCGGTCGGCCTCGGCTCGGACGTTCCGTTCTGCTTTACCGGCGGTACGGCCGAGGTGAGCGGCACCGGTGAGCGGCTCCGTCCCCGGGCTCCGGCCGCCGGCTTCGCCGTCGCCGTTGTAGTCCCCCCGATCGAGTTGGCCACCGGCGCGGTCTACTCCAAGTGGGACGAGCTGGGCGGCCCCCATGGCGAGGCGCCGGCGACTACCGCCGTGCCCCCGGCGTTGCGTAACGAAGGACCCCTGGCCAACGATCTGTTGCCGGCGGCGCTGGCGGTGACTCCGGCGCTCGGCGACTGGAGGTCGGAGCTCGCCGCCCGATGGAGCCGGCCGGTACTTCTGACCGGCTCGGGCCCGACGCTCTTCGCCTTCTTCATCGACGAGGCCGAGGCCGCGGCGGCGCTCGGGGACAGCCCACCGGGGGCCCGGGCCGCTGCTGCGGCGAGCCCGGTGCCCTATGGTTGGGCGATCCGCGACGGTACCGGCCCGGTGATGGCATCCGCGAGAGTCGCCGCGGCCACGATGGGCCGGATCGCTTCGATTCTCGACGCCGGGCCGTGACCCGCCGCGCCGCCTCTACAATCCTGTCGCCCTCGCTGTGGGGGGTGGTGTAACAGGTAGCACAAGTGGTTTTGGTCCACTCAGTCCGGGTTCGAGTCCTGGCCCCCCAGCCAACCAACCGCAGCCGTCAGTCCTCGAACCGGAAAGCCCCAACCCATGCCGTTACATGCCGTCGTCCTCGCCGCGGGAAAGGGAACCCGCATGCGATCCGATGTCGCCAAAGTGCTCCACCGGGCCGCCGGCCGTTCGCTGCTCGACTGGTCATTGGCAGCCCTCGAGGACCTGCGCTTGAACTCGATCGCTCTGGTGGTGGGCCACCAGGCCGCGGCCGTGGCCGCATCGGTTGCCGACCATGAGCTGGCACCTCTAGTGGCGACCGTGCTCCAGTCCGAACAGCTCGGGACCGGTCACGCTACCGCGATCGGCCTGAGCGCCCTTCGGGTGGAGCCGGACGACACGGTGATCGTCATGCCGGGCGACATGCCCCTGCTCAAGAGCGCCACGCTCGGCGCGTTCGTTGCGCACCACGATGTCTCCGGCGCCCGTGCCTCGGTGGCCACCGCCCTCGTGGACGACCCGACCGGATACGGGCGCGTGAAGCGAGCCGGCGACCGGGTGCTCGCCATCGTGGAACAAGCCGATGCCACGCCGGAGGAGGCAGCAATTCGCGAAGTAAACACCTCGGTTTACGCATTCCGCGCGGGTCACCTCGGTGCTCTCCTCGACCGTCTCGAGACGGCCAACGCCCAGGGGGAGCAGTACCTGACCGACGTAATCGGCATGCTGGCGGCCGCCCAGGAGACTGTGGCGGCTTTCCCTGTAGATCTCGAGGAGGCTATGGGGGTCAACGACCTGGAACAGTTGGCGGAGGCGGCGGCCCTGCTGGAACGGCGCCACGGGATCGAATGAACGGCTCGCGCCCGGCCGGGTGACCTCACGTCCCCGAGAGTGCGACTACCCTTCGGCTGGTACGGCCCAGGAACCTTGGAGAGAACAGCTCATGGAGATCACGAGCCGCAAGAGGCTCATTGTGTTCTCGGGGTCGGCGAACCCGGGCTTGGCACGGGAGGTCGCCAATATCCTTGGGACCGAGCTTGGTGGTGTCGAGCGGTCCGTTTTCGCCAACGGTGAGATCTACATTCGCTACACGGAGAGCGTCCGCGGCTCGGACTGTTTCATCATCCAGAGCCACACCGATCCCATCAACTTCCACATCATGGAGCAGCTGGTGATGATCGACGCGTTGAAGCGGGCCTCCGCTCGGCGCATCACCGCGGTTGTGCCATTCTACGGATACGCCCGCCAGGACAAGAAGGGTCGCCCCCGGGAGCCGATCACCGCCAAACTGATGGGCGATCTGTTGATCACCGCCGGAGCGGATCGCATCGCCTCGGTTGACCTGCACACGGGCCAGATTCAGGGCTTCGTCGACGCCCCCTTCGATCACCTGACCGCGCACCCGGTGTTCGTCGAGTACCTGCGCAGCACGGCCGAGGGCCCGCTGGCCGTTGTGTCGCCCGATGCCGGCCGGGTGAAGCTGGCTTCGAGGTACGCTCGCGACCTCGACGCCGCCGTCGCTTTTGTCCACAAGCATCGCCGCAGCGACGTTCGTAACGAGGTGGCGGCTCATGAAGTGATCGGCGACGTCGAAGGTCGCCATGCCGTGATCGTCGACGACATGATCGACACTGCGGGCACGGTGTGTGCCGCCGCCGAGCTCCTCAAGCAACGTGGTGCCCTCAGTGTGCGGGTGGTAGCCACTCACGGGGTGCTCTCCGATCCGGCCGTCGACCGGATCAAGAACGCGCCGATCACCGAGTTGGTTATATCCAACACGCTCCCGGTCCCGGATGATGCTTCGAACTTGCAGAACCTCACCGTGCTCTCCATCGGTTCGTTGCTGGCGGGAACCATCAACGCGATCTTCACGGATGCCTCGGTGAGCGAGATCTTCAAAGGCGAGAACATGTGACCGGAGCCATCCGGGACCATTCCACCGACCGCAGCGCTCGGGTCGCCGAGACCATCGTCGCCGGCTACGACGACCATGCCGCGGCGTTTCGCGCCCTCGTCGCCGGGGCCCGTGACCGCTTCGCAGGTCGCCAATGGTCGGAGTTACACGACGATGCGGTCGCGCTCATCGACCTCTACTCGGAGTCCGTCGAGTCCGTGCTCACGGCCATCGACCACCTGTTGGGAGAAGCCCGCGACGACCGGCGGCTCTGGGGCGAGGCGCGCGATCGGTACGCCGAACTCGTCGCCGGCTATCCGGATCCGGAGATCGCCGAGACATTCTTCAACTCGATCACGCGCCGGGTCTTCTCCACCGTCGGAATCGATGACCAGATCGAGTTCGCCACCATCCGGAAGCGCCCGGTGCCGGCGGTGCGAACCCGGCATCTCGAAGGGTCCGTGGTGGCGATCGTGACCGAGGCGCTCACCGGAGCGGGGATTCCGGGCCGGTGGACGAACCTGGGGCGGGAGGCAAGGCTGGCCGCCGAGGAGATGACTGCGTCTGTTCAGGACCGGAGCCATGGGGCGGACATCGACGGGGCCGAGATTCTCGACACCGTCTTCTACCGCGGCCCGGGGGCGTACCTGGTCGGCCGGATTCGGGCCGGTGCCGCTACGTTCCCGGTCGCCTTCTGCATCCACCACACGGGCCGCGGGTTGGTGCTCGGAGCGGTCCTGACGGAACCGACCGACATCAACGTGCTGTTCAGCTACACCCGATCCGCCTTTCACGTGCTGACGGAGAGCCCGGCAGGGGCGGTGGCGTACCTCGCGGATCTCATGCCGCACAAGCGGCGGGCGGAGCTGTACTCGACGATCGGCTACCGAAAGCACGCCAAGACCGAGCTGTACTCGGATCTGATGGCACACGTCGCCTCATCGGCCGATCGGTTCGAGCATGCGAGGGGAATCCGCGGCATGGTAATGGTGGTGTTCACCCTGCCCGGCTTCGACGTGGTGTTCAAGATCATTCGAGATCGTTTTCCTTTCCCGAAACAGACGACGAAGCGCCAGATCATGTCAAAGTACCGGCTCGTGTTCCGCCACGACCGGGCCGGCCGCCTGGTCGATGCTCAGGAGTTCGAGAAGCTCAGGTTCGACCGTGACCGCTTCACCGATGAGTTGCTCGCGGAGCTGGCGGCCGAGACTGCCCGCAGCGTGACGATCGACGATGCATCGGTGACCCTGCATCACGTCTATGTGGAGCGCCGGGTGATTCCCCTCGACATCTATGTGCGGGAGGCCAACCCGGTCAAGGCGCGGACGGCGATCGTCGACTACGGCCGCGCCATCAAGAACCTGGCGGCGACGAACATCTTTCCTGGCGACATGCTGTTGAAGAACTTCGGCATGACCCGCACAGGCCGCGTCGTCTTCTACGACTACGACGAGATCACCGAGCTGACCCGGTGCAAGTTCCGCGAGATGCCGGAGACCGACAATCCCAACGACGAGATGTCGGCTACTCCGTGGTTTGGGGTCGGCAACGATGATGTGTTCCCCGAGGAGTTCGCCAGGTTCCTCGGGTTGCGCGAGGAGCTGCGGGATGTCTTCGACTACCACCATTCGGATCTGTTCGGTGTCCGTTTCTGGCAACGGGCTCAGGTGGGCGTCAAGAGCGGAGAAACCATCGAGGTGTTCCCCTACGAACGAGCCCGCCGCCTCGGCGCCCACCGCCAGCGACGAACGCTGGATGTCAAATACTGAGTACTCAGTACTCAGTACTCAGTACTCAGTACTCAGTACTAAGTATTTGGTACTGAGTGCTTCGTACTAATGTGAGCCGCAAGACCGGCATGCGGCCGTGATGCACGCGCCCGGTCTCGATCACTATCAGGAGTTCTCATGGATCAGATCACGCTGCGCGCCGCAGAGCGCACCGAGTACGGTTCCCGGCCGGCCCGCCGGCTGCGGCGCGCCGGACGCGTCCCGGCGACCATCTATGGGCGCGGCATGGATGCCCGCTCGGTGACTCTCGACGTGAAGGAGCTCTTCTCCGCCCTGCACACCGCGTCGGGGCTCAACGCCCTCATCGATCTCCAGGTCGAAGGCAGCAAGGGACTGCTCACCGTGGCACGCGAGATTCAGCGTGACCCGGTGCGGGGCGACATCACTCATCTCGACCTGATCCGGGTGGCCCTCGACGAGGCAATCGAGGCGGACGTCGCCCTCGAGCCGTTGGGAACGCCGGTCGGTGTCCACCAGGAAGGCGGATTCGTCGAGGCCATCGCAGGAACAGTCGCCATCTCGGCATTGCCGATGGCCATTCCCACGTCTATCTCGTACAACATCGATCATCTCCATATCGGCGACTCGATCAAGGTGAGTGACCTGCCGGCGATCGAGGGTGTCGAATACCTCGACGAACCCGATCGTGCGGTGCTCACCGTCCTCGCCCCGCGGGCCGAGGAGGAGATCATCGAAGAGGTTGAGGGTGAAGAGGACGAACTGCTCGAAGGCGAAGAGGGCGAAGCTGCCGAAGACGAAGCGGCTGCCGACGCCGATACGGCTGCAGACGGCGAGGGATAGCCGTACCTGGATCAGCGGCACTCGTTGTGGGGCTGCGCAATCCCGGTGAGGGTTACGAGCACACCCGGCACAATCTGGGTGGCGACATCGTCACCACCCTGGCCGCGCGTCACGGGGCCCGCTTCAAGAAGGCCCGCCGCATCCGGGCTGATATGGCCGAGCTCAGGTTGGGCGACACGCGCGCCGTGCTGGCGAGGCCGGTCACGTTCATGAACGAGTCGGGCCAGGCAGTGGCGCCGCTGGTGCGGTACTTCGGAATCGGGCTCGATCGGGTGCTGATCGTCCATGACGACATCGATCTGCCTTTCGCCAGGCTCCGGGTGCAGGAGGGCGGGGGCTCCGGCGGCAACAGGGGGGTGGCGTCGATCATCCGCTCCCTCGGTGACGAGGCGTTCTGGCGGCTCAAGTGCGGGGTGGGCCGGCCCCCCGGACGCATGGATCCGGCCGCCTTCGTGCTGAAGAGTTTTGCCAAGAAAGAACAGGACGACATCGATCTGCTCCGCCAATATGGTGCGGACATAATCGAGGTCTTCGTCGCCGCCGGGGGAGCTGAAGCCCGCCAGCGAGCCGGCGAGATCGTCCGGGGTCAATAGAACCGCGAGATAGGAGGCGCCGGTGGGCGAGTTCGTGGGAGCCATCGATCAGGGAACCACCAGTACCCGCTTCGCGGTGATCGATCGATCGGGCTCGCTGGTCGCGGTCGCCGCTCGGGAACATGAGCAGATCTACCCGCAGCCGGGCTGGGTCGAGCATGACGCCGCCGAGATCTGGGCCAACACCGCAGCCGTCGTCGCCGAGGGCCTGGCAACCGCCGGCATCGGGCCGAGTGCCCTGGCCGCGGTCGGCATAACCAACCAGCGAGAGACAACCGTCCTGTGGGACCGAGCCACGGGTGATCCGGTGACCCCGGCGATCGTGTGGCAGGACACACGGACGGCGAACCTGGTTCGCCGGCTCGGGGGCGACGCCGGGCCGAGCCGATTCCAACACAAGAGCGGCCTCCCCCTGGCCACGTACTTCTCAGGTCCCAAGATCCGCTGGCTGCTCGACAACGATCCGGACTTGGCGGCGCGGGCCGCAGCGGGGGAGCTGGCGTTCGGGACCATGGACAGCTGGCTCGTCTGGAACCTCACAGGGCGCCACGCCACAGACGTCACCAATGCCAGCCGTACGATGCTCATGGATCTCGAGTCCCTCAGCTGGGACGACGAGCTGCTCACGGGAATCGGAATTCCCCGCAGGTTGCTCGGCGAGATAGTGCCCTCGGTCGCCACCGTCGGCCGTTGTCGCGGAGTGCTCGAGGGCGTCCCCCTCGCCGGCATCCTCGGCGACCAGCAAGCCGCCCTGTTCGGCCAGGCTGCGTTCAACCCCGGCGAGGCCAAGAACACCTATGGGACCGGATGTTTCCTGCTCGTGAACACGGGTACCCGGCTGGTGCGGTCCGAGAACGGGCTGCTCACCACCGTGGCCTACCAGGTGGGCCCCGGCAAGCCCCGCTACGCCCTGGAGGGCTCCGTCGCCATCGCCGGGGCCGGAGTGCAGTGGCTGCGGGACAACCTCGGCCTCATCAGGGACGCCGCCGATATCGAAGCGCTGGCTCGCCAGGTTGAAGACAATGGTGACGTCTACTTCGTGCCCGCGTTCTCCGGGCTGTTCGCCCCGTATTGGCGGGACGATGCCCGCGGGGTCTTTGCCGGGCTCACCCGGTACGCCAACAAGGCCCACATTGCCCGAGCCGTCCTCGAGGCGACCGCATATCAGACGAGGGACGTACTCGATGCGATGCGCGCCGACGCCGGCATCGGCCTCGAGTCGCTCAAGGTCGACGGCGGCATGGTGGCCAACGATCTGCTCATGCAGTTTCAGGCCGACATCCTCGGTGTGCCCGTGATCCGGCCCGTCGTCACCGAGACCACGGTGCTCGGGGCGGCCTACGCCGCCGGCCTGGCGGTCGGTTACTGGCAGAACCCGGAGGCATTGCGGGCCAACTGGGCGGAGGACTCCCGGTTCGAGCCGCAGATGGATGAGGCCGAACGAGACCGCCTGTACGGATCGTGGCAGAAGGCCGTTTCCAAGAGCTTGGGCTGGTTAGAACATCTTGCGGGGTCGTGAAGCGATACCATCGCGGCGATGAATGTCCCCAATTGGCTGGCTGTGGCCCGGATTCTGCTCACGCCGGTCGTCATGGCGTTCGTGCTGCTCTCGGACGATATCGACGGCGCCTTCGGCATAGCCTTCATCGTGTTCACCGTCGCCGCACTGACGGACTTCGCCGACGGGTACCTGGCGCGCCGCTGGCAGATCACGACCGTGCTTGGGGCATTCCTGGACTCGGTCGCCGACAAAGTGCTGGTCACGGGAAGTCTGCTCGTGCTCATCGAAGTGGGCCGGGCGTGGTCGTGGGCGGCGTTCATCATCATCGGGCGCGAACTCGCGGTGATGGGGCTGCGCGGGGTCGCCGCTCTGGAGAAGTCGGCGGTGCCTCCGAGTCTGTGGGGCAAGGGAAAGACGGTGTTTCAATTCCTCGCCATCGGCCTGGCGATGATTCGGCCCACCTCCGAGTGGGGCCCCTACTTCCTCGATGAATGGGTGATGCTGGCCGCGGTCTTCTTCACGTTGCTCTCGGCCTGGGATTACTTCAGGCACTTCGGTGCGGTGCTGCGGGTCCGCTAACCGGCGCCGGCGTCCCCCCGGGCTCTCGCCGACGTGGCGGCGGATATTGGCCCAGATCTACCCAAGAACGGAGGGCTTGACCGGTAGCTGGCGTCGAGCCTGTACGATGCCGCGGCCGTGACAGCTCCGCTCGCCACGCTTCTCGAGCGCTTCACCCCGGCCCATGTTCCCGACATGCCGGGGCGTTTCGTCGTGCCCGCACCTATGCGGGCCTTTGTTCTGGCCGGCATCCAGTCCCATGCGGCGGGGCCGATCCTGGCGGTGGTCCCCGGGGAGCGAGAGGCCGAGGACCTGATCGACGATCTGACGCTCTTCAGTGAGGACGCCGTGTTGCTCCCCGCCTGGGAGACGCTGCCCTTCGAGCACGTCTCGCCGAACATGATCACTATGGCCAATCGGGCGGTCGCCCGCCACCGCCTCCGTGCCGGGAATCGGACCGTTGTCGTCGGATCGGTCCGCGCCGTCACCCAGCGGCTCAGCCCGTCGCCGGTGGCTCCGGTCAGGCTGCGCTCTGGCGCAGAGGAGGACTTTGCGGCGGTGGTTGCCGCCCTGGCGAGTGCCGGGTATCACCGCACCGATCGAGTTGAGTCACGCGGCGAATTCGCAGTGCGGGGCGGCATCATCGACGTGTTCCCCGCCCAGGGCTACGAGCCGATCAGGGCCGAGTTCTGGGGCGACGAGATCGACGACATCCGCTCGTTCTCCGTCGCCACGCAGCGCGCCGCCGACTCCATCGAGGCCGTCGAGTTGTACCCGGCCCGCGAGGTGCGGATCGACGACGATTTGGCGGAGCGGGCCCACGAACTGGCAGCGATCGAGGGATGGGCGGCCGAGACGTGGGACCGGATTGCAGCCGGGATCACCTTCGCCGGGATCGAGTCGTGGCTGCCGTGGCTCACGGCGCCGCGCTCGATGTTCGACCAGGCGGCTGCCGCCGGCGCCCAAATCGTCGTGTTCGACCCGGACCGGGCCGGCAGCCGCTCGGCCGATCTGCTGCGGGAGGAAGCGGATCTCGCGGCGGCGCTCTCGGTGACCTGGGGGACCGGAGCGCCTGCGGCCGGCGAACATCCCGACCTCTACCTCGACTGGGATCCCCCGGACACCGCCCTGTTCGCTCCCGCCCAGGCCGCCGGGCCCGATGACGCCGGGTTCGAGATGCGCGGCCTCGACGCGACCCCCGGAAACGCCGAGTCGGTCGCCCAGGGGCTCAAACGCCTTGCCGCGACGAGCATTGATACCGTCATCGCCATGGACGGTGC
>CAMYJM010000022.1 GCA_947258635.1 uncultured Acidimicrobiaceae bacterium | reverse complement strand
CTTCATCTTCGAGGATGGCGTGGTCTCGCAATACCGGGCGGGCATCCTCCCCGGTGTCGCTTTCACCGAGGGCTGTCTGTAGTCACGCACCACCCGCCGTCGGCGTGCGGCGATCGCCCCCTCTGCGGTGCTTCGCTTCATATAGGCTCAGCAGCACGGCCCCTTCAGGTCCTACAAGCGGCCGACAATCAGAACTACCGGGTCGAGACGATCCCCGGCGTCGGTCACACCATGCAGCGGCAGGCAACCGGCTGTCTCGGTGAACCGGGCGGCGCCTTCTCGGAACGTCTTGTCGAGCTCATGGACGAGTGGGCGACCACGCTCGCCGCAACGCTTTGAGGGACGGGCGCCAGGCTGTGATGTGAAAGCCCACGCGTGAGCGGTCACTACACCACGCAGAACTCGTTGCCCTCGGGGTCTTCCATGACGGTCCACACTGCGCCCCATTCCGAGCGGGAACGGATTTCCGTGCCGCCGGCTTCCACGAGCTCCGCCACCTTGGCCTCGATGCCGGCCAGCCGCTCGAGCTTGGGGAGGTGGCGGTCGACGCCGCACGGCACATCGATATGGACCCGGTTCTTGGCCGTTTTGGCCTCGGGCACCTTCTGGAAGAGGATCCGGTTACCGGTCTTGCCCTTGGGGACGAGAGCGGCCATCTTGTCGCGATCTTCTTCGGGGATGCCCATCTTGTCGGCGAACTCCTCCCAGGAGTCATACTCCGGTGGGGGCAGCTCGAGTTCGTAATGAAGCGCGATCGCCCAGAATGCGGCCAGGCGCTGCGGATCTTCGGCGTCGAAAACAACCTGGAACTGCTCGTGCATCTCTACGTCCCCTCATCAGCGACAAGACAATTGTCGCGCCGTATGGGGCAACCGACAAACAGCCGATGACCAGCGAGGTGGGGGAACCATCGGCCATCCCTCGAGCGCCGCCATGGCCCTACGCGGGGTACGTTTGGTGATGGACAACATGGAGGGAACCGTGACAGACAAGGAACTGGCAGTCATCGTGACGCACGGCATGGGCTCTCAAAAGGAGGGCTTCGCCAACGCGCTCATCTCCGAGGTGAGCCACCGGCTCGATCGGGCCCGCAAAGACTCGCGCCGGGTGGCGTGGAAACAGGTGCTGTGGTCCGATCTGACCGAAGACCGGCAGCAGGACTACTTGCGCCGGGCCATCGACGCCGGGGGCATCGAGTGGCGCCGCTCGCGAGAGTTCGTCGTGTCCGCGTTGGGTGACGCCTCGGCATACCAACGGGTCGGCGAGGGGGGCACCTACTTCGCAATCCATCGGCGCATCGCGCTGGCGATACACGAGTTATACGAAGTGAGCCTAGGTGGCAAGCCAAAACCGCTCGTGATCGTGGCGCACTCCCTCGGCGGCCACATCTTCTCGAACTACATATGGGATATGCAGCACCCGCGCAACCGGCTGGCCAACGAGATCGCTGTCGACAAGTCAAAGGCTGTCGAGCTGCCGCCCTTCGAGCGGATGAAGTGGCTGGCCGGGATCGTGACCTTTGGGTGCAACATCCCGCTCTTCACGTTCGCGCTCGATGACGTCACGCCAATCGAGTTCCCCCCGCCCGCGCTGCGAGAGGATCTGAAGGCCAAGGCCCGATGGCTCAATTTCTTCGACCCCGACGACATCCTCGGATATCCGCTGCGCCCGATCAGCGAGGGTTACCGGCAGGTCGTCGACCGGGATGTGATCATCGAAGTGGGTAACGCCGTCCTCGGCGCCACGCCCGCATCGCACACCGCGTATTGGACCGACAACGACTTCACTCGCCCACTGGCAAGCTTTCTAGCCACATTTCTGTAGCGCGGTCGTCGCTCCAATCGGACCGCGGCGACCTCCCCCTTCGGCGCTCGCGCTAGTAAGGCGGCGGCAGTGCCTTGCCGGTTTCCACGAGAGATTTCAGGCCGGACACGATGTAGGGGAAGCCCTGAGTGAAATCCTCGAGCGTCTTGGAGCCGGCCGGAGTGTCATACAGCTCGATGGTCAGCTCGACCATCCCGTTGATCTCGGACAGCATCCAGACCTCGCGCGCCGGGCCTTCGGCGATCAGCTCGGGATCCCACCGGGCCTGGAACATGAAATCGATCTTGTTGGGGGCGTCGATGGCGATGATCTCTCCATCGGAAGCGAGCTCGCCGCTGCCGGCGTGGTAGTAGTTGATCGAGCTGCCCGGCTCCCAGTCGGACTCGACCCGGGTGTTGTAGAAATACTGCTCCGTCTTGTCCGGGTTGGTGATGGCATCCCAGACGTCTGCCTGCGAGCCGTTGATATATGCCTTGTAGATGTGGTCTGGCGTGCCCATTCGCTGAGCTCCTCCTTCAACTCGAGCCTTGATGTCGACGATCGCGGCGACGCGCGGCTCGGCGTACTTCGTGATCCAGCGATCATGGATCAGCCTTATCGGGACGGGGTTCAGATAGTGGAGCTTCGTTCTACCCTGCTTCAGGGTGGACAGCAGCCCCGCCTCCTCGAGCACCCGCAGATGGTTCATGACTCCATAGCGGGTCATCTCGGGAAGGTGGCGGCACAACTCGCCGAGCGTTTGACCGTCATGCTCGAACAGTTCGTCGAGCAGCAGCCGCCGGCTGGGGTCGTTGATCGCCTTGAACACCTCGTCCATTGCGGATCATGATATGTGAGTAATTACTCACATGTCAAGCGCCAGACGGTACTCTTCATGACCGTCGGACCTGGCGAACGAGGCGTCGGGGAGATGCCGCGGAACACCCAGGAATCCGCTAGCAGGTCCGATCGCCGTTTCAGTGGTCGGACTCCTGCGGGGCCGGTTCTTCTTCGCGGCGCGCACCGTACCAGGCATCGTTCTCGCGGCTGACGAGCCGCTTACGGCGCCCGAAGTACACCAAGAGAACTCCCCCGATGAAGGCCGCCCCGAGCGCCCCCCACTGGCTTCCCGTGAACATTCCCATCACCCCGTCGGCGATAACCCCGTCGACAACGGTCCCGTCGGCGAGAACGAGGCCGTCGCGCGCCGCAGAGAGGCGGGCGAAGTCGATCAAGAACCGCTGCAGGCCGTACCAGAGGATCCAGAACGCGAACAGCTGTCCGTAGTGGCGGGTCTTCCAGGCACGGGCCAGCCAGAAGATGACACCGAGCAGCACGGCGGCGCCGATCATGTCGTAGAGACCGGTCGGGTGATACGGCCCGCAGAATGTGCCGGATTCGCACAGGTCCTGGAGAATCGAGTGCTGCGGCGACGGCTCATAACCGGGCTTCAGCAGGTACCCGAGGAAGAAGTCGGTCGGTGAGCCCAGGTGCTCCACGATGGCGACATCGCCGATCCGCCCCACGACGGCGCCGATGGCGAGCCCGGCCGCGGCGGCGTCCAGGTACGGCAAAGGGGGCATCTTGAGCATCCGGAAGCGGACGAGCCCGCCGATGATCCCGCCGGCGTAGCCACCGAGGATGGAGAAGTCGCCGGCGAGGGCGAATATGTCGTCGGCCCCGTAGCCCGGATCGCCCAAATGGGCGGGCACCGTGAAGAAGCGGGCTCCGAGAATCGAAGTGACCAGCGCCCACGTCAGAACCGAGGTGGTCCCTTCGGAGTCGAAGCCGCGGCGCCGCACCTCACGCAGCATGAGAACGGCACCCGCCACGAACCCGAGTCCGGCGAAGAGCCCGTGCAGCGAGAGGTTGATCGGACCGAGCTCGAATATCGGGATCGGCGGGTAAGAGATCGAAGCCATCGCCATGACACTACCGGGCAGGCGTGATCTATCCACAAGCTAGGACCGCGGTCGCGCCCGCCTCACCTCGGATCAGCCTGTTTCGAGCTACGCCACCGTCGAACCTGTGACACGATCCCGGTCGACATCATCCGTTGTCCGCGCCCACCCCGTAAACAGATCACGACGGCGCCTGGACGGCGCCCACACCGATCCACAGAGGAGACCTGATGAAAACCAAACTCATCGCGGCGGTGACCGTGGTGGCGAGTCTCGCTTTCATGGCGCCTGCGGCCGCCGAGAGCTCAGCGGCTGCGGACACCCAGCCGACCCTTGCCGAGATCCTGCTGGCCGACTCTGCAAGTGACAACGCCGCCGGCTTCGACCGTCGATCGCGTGACTACGACATCGTCACTCAGGCAGTTCTACTCTTCCCGGACCTCGTCGAGGCTGCCAGCGACCCCAACGCGTCCTTGACGGCCTTCCTGCCACAGGACCGGGCCTTCCGCCGCCTGGTCTACGAGCTCACCGGACAGTGGCTCCGCTCGGAAAGAGCGGTCTTCGAAGCCGTTGCCTCGCTCGGCGCCGACACGGTGAAAGATGTGCTGCTCTATCACCTGGTTCCCGCCAAGATCAGCTACCGCGACGCACTGCAAGCCGACGGCGCGGTGCTCGACACTCTTCTGGCTGGATCCACCATCGAGGTCAAGGTCAGGAGCTTCTGGTGGTTCAAGTGGATCAAGCTCAGGGATGCGGACACGAATGATCGCAACCCGACCGTCGTGCGCCCCAACATCGGGGGCGAGGCCGCCAATGGCTATGCCCATGGCATCAATCGAGTTCTCCGCCCGATGGACCTGCCGTAACGCTCGCTCGACGCTCATTCGCACGCAAGGACCCGGCCACTGCGGCCGGGTCCTTCTGCGTGCTGCTGAGCTCAGGGCGGGACGCCGTACGTTGCGCAGCAAGCGAGCGCAGCCGGCCGGCTCCGGCACCCACCGCTGCCCATAGACCCGCTAGCGTTCATTCCCGTGACCGCACGACGATGTGAGGACGCCGCCGACCTGCTGGAGTTCCTCGACGAGCTGGGCCTGACGACTTCTACGGTCGATCATGAGCCCGTCTTCACCGTCGAGGAGGCGCGCCGGCTACGTGGCGCCCTGCCCGGCAGCCACTCCAAGAGTCTCTTCCTGCGCAACAAGAAGGGCCGCATGTGGCTGGTGACGGCCGAGGCCGACCGCAGCATCGACCTGAAGCGCCTCGGCGAGTCGCTGGGCGCGGGACGGGTCGGGTTCGCCAGCCCGCAGCGATTGATGACCTACCTGGGTGTGATTCCGGGGGCGGTCACGCCTTTCGGGGTGGTCAACGACACCGATGGCGCCGTGCAGGTGGCGCTCGACCGGGAGATGCTCGACCGCGAACCGCTCAATTTCCACCCACTCGACAACGCCAAGACCACCACGATCGGGAAGGCCGACCTGCTCCGGTTCCTCACAGCGACGAGCCACGAGCCACTGTTTCTCGAGCCGGAGGCCTTCTGATGAGGTGGCAATGACCGGCCAGAGCTTCCTTCCCGGGGGGCGCCACATCACCAGTCCGGTGAGCCGCGCCATGCTCGCCCCGCTGCAATCCGAACGGTTCGTGCAGTTCCCCCATCCGCTCACCGACCGGGAGTACCGCAAAGTAGCCAAGCTGCTGCAAGGCCACCCGGAGGTCACCTTGCGGGCTTACGGGCTCGGATTCACCGATCTGGAGTTCCTGCGCTACTTCCCGTTCATCCTCCGGTTTCAAGCAGATCGGCTCTACAACGTCGAGGCGCTCGACGGGCTCCGCCATCTCCGTGACGACCTCGAGGAGTTCTCGCTCGGCGAATCCCGGACTGCCCGGCAATTCAGCCTGGCCTTCCTGCGTCGATTCAGAGATCTCAAACTGCTGTACCTCGAACAGCACGCCAGAGACATCGCCGTCATCGGCGAGCTGGACAAACTCGAGGATCTCACCCTGCGCTCGATCACCCTCCCCGACCTGTCCATCCTTCTCCCGCTCTCCAGCTTGCGCTCGCTCGATTTGAAGCTCGGCGGTACCAAGGATTTGGGGCTGCTGGGCCAAATCGGACGGCTCCGTTACCTCGAGCTCTGGCAGATTCGGGGGCTCGAGGACATCTCGGCGGTCGGCGAGCTCACAGAGCTTCAGCACCTTTTCCTACAGTCCTTGCGCCGCGTCGAACGGCTGCCCGACCTGCAGCGACTCACCAAGCTGCGGCGGGTGACGCTCGACACCATGAAGGGCATCACCGATCTGCGCCCGCTGGCCGCGGCGACCGCGCTCGAAGAGGTGCTGCTGATCGCGATGCGTCACATCTCCCTCGAGGACATCGCATGCTTGGTGGGTCACCCGACACTGCGGGCGGCCGCGTTCGGCCTCGGGAGCATCAAACGTAATGCCGCCGCTCAGGAGCTGGTTGGCGTGCCGACCGTGAGCGGATCATTCGAGTTTCGCTGAACCCGGCTTGCCGCCTGCGGGCCGGCCCTGCCCCATATCGATCGACTTCCGACTGGCCACTAGCCTCGGCACCGCCTGGCATGGACCGCACAGGATGTGACGGCCGGCGGCCAGCGGAGCAGACTCGGGACGCCCGGCTGGGGAGCAGACAATGGAAGACTACGGCTTCGACGAGCCGCGCGAGCGGCGACGCACCCGGTCGATCAAGTGGTCGCTCGGCGAGGAGGACGGGCCCTGGGTCGACTATCCGCCGGCGGCGGGTGAGCTTCCCCAGCAGGTGGAGCTGCTGCCGATGTGGCTGGCGGACATGGACTTCCCAACGGCACCGGCGGTGGTCGCCGCGCTGCAAGACCGCGTCGAGCACGGGATCTTCGGGTACACCGGCCTGGACGACGCCTTCTTCGAAGCCGTCACCAACTGGGCGCGGCGCCGCCATGGCTGGAGTGTCGACCGGGACTGGGTGCTCACCAATTCCGGCGTGATGCCGGCGATCAACCTGCTGATTCAGACCTTCACCGCGCCCGGCGACGGCATCATCGTGCAACCGCCCGTGTTCCACCCGATATCTCAAGCGGTGGAGTACAACGGGCGCCGCCTGCTCAACAACCCGCTCCGCTACGACGGCGGCCGCTACGAAATGGACTTCGCCGAGCTCGGGCACCTCGCCGCCGAGCCCGACGCCCGAGCGATGATCCTGTGCAGCCCGCACAACCCGGTGGGGCGGGTGTGGTCACCTGCCGAGCTGCGGACCGTCGCCGACATCTGTGCCGACAACGATCTCCTCCTGATCAGCGATGAGATCCACGGTGACCTCACTTACCCGTGGGCCGACTTCGTGAGCACGGGAAGCGTCGGGGACCGCTACCACGATCGCCTCGTCGTGTGTACCGGCGCCAGCAAGGCCTTCAATCTCCCCGGATTGAAGACTGCGCTGACGATCATTCCCGACGACGGACTGCGCGCCGACTTCCGGGCTACGTTGCGCAACCAGAACGAGCTCTTCGGGGCGAATCTCTTCGGCACGACGGCGCTCACGGCGGCATACACGGACGGCACCCAGTGGCTCGACAGCCTCGTCGGCTACCTCGCCGGCAACGTCGATTTCGTGGCCGACTTCCTGGCAGCCCGGCTGCCGCAACTCACGCTGGTGCGGCCCGAGGCGCTCTACCTCCTGTGGATCGACTGCCGGGCACTGGGCCGCAGCGGGCCGGATCTCGATGCCCGATTGCGCGCTGCCGGCGTGTGGGTGGAACAAGGCGCCACCTACGGAGCCGAAGGCGAAGGTTTCGTCAGAATGACCATTGCCTGCTCGCGAGTCGTTCTCAACGAGGCGATGGAGAGAGTGGCTAAGGCGTTGGGGGGGCCGACGAGCTGAGTCCAAGGACCGAGTCGTATTCACGTATCACGTACTACGTATTCTGGGAACCCACAGCCGGGTGATCGGCAGTTTCGACACGACGTTCCAACTGACGGGTCAGGCTCGTCTCGAGTGAGTGGAGCATGCTCTTGACCCGCGCGATCGTGGCCAACAGGGTGGCGGATTCCTGGGAGACGAGTAGGTCGACATCGGCAGCGATGATCAATTGGGTTTCGAGTTCACAAGCAGAACCGCTCGCCATATGCACGAAACGCCTGAAGTCAGCGGCTGAGCGCGCCCAGCACCCTCAGCGATGTTCGAGGCTATTGAGACCGAGCTTCGCCGGATCTGAGCCTGAAGCCCAAATGTCTCCGTAGGAGGAAAGCCTCTGGTCGCACGGTAACTATCCGCGGCAAGCTGGCGGGCCAGGTTCCAAACATCAAGTCTTTGATAGTCATGCATGACCCACGTCTATCAGACCAGAAGGACGAAACTAGGAGGAGCACTCAACTCCCGGCTTGTGAACCACCCAGCGCAGGCCAACAGGATACGTAGTACGTGATACGTAGTACCCCAGATTCTTTGAGCCTTCGGCTCAAAGAATCTGGCTCAGGAACAGCTTGGTGCGGTCGTGCTGTGGGTTCGTGAAGAAGTGCTCGGGGGTGCCCTCCTCGACGATGGTGCCGTAGTCGAAGAAGAGGACCCGGTCGGCGACCTCCCGGGCAAAGCCCATCTCGTGCGTGACCACGATCATGGTCATCCCCGACTGGGCCAGCTCCTTCATGACGTCGAGCACTTCCTTGATCATCTCCGGGTCGAGCGCCGACGTGGGCTCATCGAAGAGCATGACCTTCGGGTTCATCGCCAGGGAGCGGGCGATGGCGACCCGCTGCTGCTGACCGCCCGACAGCTGGCCGGGGAACTTCTCGGCCTGTTCAGGGATCCCGACCCGCTCGAGCAGCTGCATTCCGTTCTCCTCGGACTCGGTACGCGTCTGCTTGCGAACCCAGATCGGCGCCAGAGTGATGTTCTCCAACACCGTCAGGTGAGGAAACAGGTTGAAGCTCTGAAACACCATGCCCACCTCGCGACGAATGGCGTCGATGTTGCGCAGGTCGTTGGTCAGCTCGATACCGTCGACGACGATGCGGCCCTCCTGGTGGACTTCGAGCCGGTTGATGCACCGGATAAAAGTCGATTTGCCGGAGCCCGAAGGTCCGATGACCACAACCACGTCGCGCTCACCGACGGTTGTCGTGACGCCGCGCAGCGCCTGGAAGTCGCCAAACCACTTCTTGACCCCTTCGGAGACGATCATCGGTTTGCGGTCAGTCATGTTCTGCTCCCATCGGTGTCAGCGATTGATTTGGTGACCTGCATTAGTGCTCTCCCAGGCCGATGCTCTTCTCGTACCGCATCGACAACCGCGAGAACGAGAACGTGAATACCCAGTAGAAGAGAGCTATGAAGAACAACATCTGCGGCTGGGTCCCCAGGAAGTTGTGCGGGCTCGACTGGCTCGGCACGAACGACTTGGCAATGAACAGGACGTCGGCCAGGCCAATGATCGCCACCAGCGAAGTGTCCTTGAAAGACACGATGATCGCGCCGACCAGGGCCGGTATCACCGCGCGGATCGCTTGCGGCAGGATGATCAGCGAAGTCGACTGCACAGTCGAGAGCCCCATTGCGCTCCCCGCCTCATATTGACCCTTGCCGATGGACTGCAAACCGCCCCGTACTGTCTCGGCCACATAGGCGGCGTTGAAGATGGCGACGACCGCGACCACACGCACTATCTCATCGAACGCGATGCCCTCCGGCAGGAACACCGGCAGCATCACCGATCCGAAGAACAACCACGTGATCATCGGAACGCTGCGCACCAGCTCGATGTAGCCGGTGGCGATCAGCCGGAAGATCGGCATCGTCGAGGTCCTGGCGAGCGCCAAGACGGCGCCCAGCGGGAACGACAGCGTTAGCCCGCTGATGGCGATCAAGATCGACAGGTTGAAGCCGCCGAGGAAAGTGGTGCTCTGGAACTCGAGGGCCGTCTCGGCCTCTCCGAGGACGAAAGTGGCAACAACGAGCAGCGCGACAATCACCCATGCACCGACCACTCGCGTGCGAGTCTCGGGGCTTCCTCCGAAAGAGGGAGTGGCAATTGCCACCATGGCGAAGGCGATCAGAAGGGACCGAACGATGAACAGCATCGGTACGAACCACACCAGCAAGGCCATCACACCCAGGGCAAGTCCAATGACACGGGCGATCTCGATCCCGTCCGGGATCAGCAGGCCGCCGGCAATGAGACCAATCCCGGCAAGGCCGGCCAGAAAAGGTGTCCAAGCGGGGACTGATTCAACGAACCAGGGCGTAGCGCCGAGCGCGACCCCCAACGCGACGGCAATACCCCGCCCGATCATCACGTTGTTCGACCATGCCAGCCACCAAATCACGGCACCGCCGACCACGCTGAACAGGATGAACAAGCCGAGCGCCGATTCCTGGAATGGCGTCGGGCCGCCGCCGAGAAGGTCACCCCACTCCAGAATCGGCTTGCGCTGGATGACCATGATGATTACCGGATACGAGAAGACCCACAGGATCACCAGCACGCGCTTCAAGCGCGCCACGTCGAGTACCTGCACCAGCAGGCGGGCCAGGAAATAGGACGCGATGGCCACGATGAAGAGAATCGTCCAGGGCCAGGTAGTCGTTCGAGCAATCGGCGCGATGGTCTCGCCGAACTGGCCTTCCGGCACCGGCAGTTCTATCACCCAGATCACCACGGTGATGATGACCATCCCGGCGACAAACAGGCTCAGAACCGGAACCGATCTCTCCTTCGCAAGGGGGCCGTACTGCCGCAAGAAGAGGAAGCCGGCGCCGAACAAAGCCAGCCCGATCAAGAAGATGAGCAGCCGTCCCGAACTCCAATCAGCCGGTGAGTCGATACTGAACAGCGGTAGATCCACCAGCTTCGCCGCGGCCGACGCCCCGTGCATGATCGTCAGCAGCATGAAGAAGACGCCTACGTTGCGCACCAGCTTCGCCACCGAGAACCAGCTGAGACGACCGCCGGCGCCACCACCACCCCACACCACGATCGACATAGCCACCAGCACGAAGAAGATCCCAACCGACAGCCACATCCTGAAGAGATCTGCCTGGGGAAATGCCTGGACCATCATCAGCTTCATGTTGAATGTGACGGCAGACCACCGCCGCGTCGGGTCGAAGATGTAGCTGGTGAGGAACTGCAACATGTTCAGCGCGAGCAGGCCGAACACGAATGACAGCACGCCGTTGAACGCCCTCGCCAGGGGCGTGTCGCCGCTGAGCAGATTCTCCTGGATCCAGACTTTGGGTCCGTGCGGCGGTGGCTCCGGCGGCAGCTCGAGCTCTTCGATTACGCCGTGGACAAGGCCTTGTGGTTGGTCAGTCATCTATCGCTCCACCAGTTGCATCTTGCGGTTGTAGTAGTTGACGATTCCCGAGAGAATCAAGCTCACGGCGGCGTAGAACGCCATCCAGATGATGAACACCGCCAAGGTCTGGCCTCTCTGGTTGTAGATGGTCTGACCCACCTGGACGATTTCGGCGAAGGCGACGGCGATGCCGAGTGACGTGTTCTTCGCCAGGTTGAGGTACTGCGAGCCCAGCGGCGGCAGGACGATCCGGAAGGCCTGCGGGAGAACGACCAGACGCAGCACCTGGCTGCGCTTGAGCCCGACGGCGCTGGCTGCCTCGTTCTGGCCCCGGTGCACGGCCATGATGCCGGCCCGCACGATCTCAGCGATGAAGGCCGCCGTGTAGAGCGTCACCCCAACCCATACCGCAACAAAGGCCGGAGTGAACGCTCTGCCGGCCTCGGCCGAATACTGGGCAAACCGGGTGGGCACGACGACTTCGGGCCTCGAGAACTCGAGCGGCGCTCCCGTAGAGAAATCGAACTTGCTGGCGAGGAAGTCGAATATGGGCTCGAGGCCCCAGTTCATCGAGAACGTCGCCGATCGTCCCAGCAACTGCGACACGGTCGACTCGCCTGGTCCCAGCAAGAAGAAGGCGACGCCCGACAGACCGAGGAGGCCGGCAACTGTCAGACGGAAGTAGTCGTCATCGGTGAGTTTGGCCAGCCCGGCAGGGGTGCGTCTCTCGTCGAGGAAGTTCTTGATGAACCTATAGGCCAACCATGCCGCCAGCGCCGCCAGTATCAACTGGAATACGATCACCGGAATGTTGCCGAAGATCCAGGCAAGCACCGTCCACAGCCAGCCGAAGATTCCCATTACCGGGTGCACCAGCCAGCCGGCAATCAAGAAGGTGGCGAAAGTGCCTAGCGCCCACGACGCGGCGTGGGTCTCCATGCCCTTCTCCTCGAGGATCCGCACCCGCCACTTGTAGACCCAGCGGGTCGCGAAGGCGCCGAGCAGGAGAAACCCAACGTACTGCCAGCGGCCGGCCTGCGGCGTGAGCCAGGGAATGGCGATGCCTTTTGCAGTGGCGAAGAACCAGGCCGCGCCTTCCTCGTCTGCGCTGAGCTCGCCGAGAGCCAGGACGAGGGCCTGCCAGAAGTAGATCTGGACCAGCAAGGGGATGTTGCGAAAGAACTCGATGTAGGCGTTGGCCACCTGGCTGACGATCCAGTTGGAGGAGAGCCGGGCAACGCCGATGATGGTCCCCAGGATCGTGGCCGCCACGATGCCCGACGCAGTGATCCGCAGCATGTTCGTCATGCCGACGGCGAGGGCCTCCAACCCGCTTCCCGGGCTCGTGTTGAACCCCTCGCCCAGCAACACGCCAAGTGGCTCGGCAAGGAAGTCCCACGAGAACGGAATGCCGGTCCCCTCCAAGTTGGAGACCGCCTGCGAGATCAGGATGTAGAACAACCAGACGAAGAACGTCAGGAAGCCGATCTGCGCAATCCACTTCAGGACCGTTACGTTGCGCCAGAACGGAGGCTTGGCGTGTTCAGACGCCGTCGTCTGTGGTTCGAGTGGTTTAACCAAGGTTGCCTGCCTCCCTCACAACACACATCGCCTCAATGAGTGATCGCCACCTTAATCAAGAGGGAGGGGCGCCTGCAGGCGCCCCTCCCATTGGCAATGAATTGCCGGTTGGTTGATTGGCTAACGGGCCGGTGGCGCGTAGATGAGGCCGCCACGGAACCACTGGTCGTTCGGGGTGCCTTCCCGGAAGAACCCGAGCGGTTCCAAAGTCGACACGTACACCTCGTCGTAGTTGCCGACCTGGGCGATCACGTTCGCAAAGGCGTCCGCAGACAGGCCCATCTTGGTCTGCAGCTCGTCGGTGGTGACACCCAGCAGGCGGCCTGCCTCGGGATCCGGCGGGTTGGCGATGGCGTCGGCAACATTGGCGCTCGTGATGCCCTTCTCGTCGGCGATGAACATCGCGTAGACCGTCCAGTTGATCACGTCGGCCCACTCACTGTCGTTCTGCCGGTACATCGGGCCCAACGGCTCCTTGGAGATCGGTTGCGACGGGAAGATGACCCAGTCGCCGTCCGAGATCTCACCGTTGCCGATGGCCGCGGAGCGCTCACCGAACAGGCCGGAGCCGTCGGTCGTCACCAGGTCGCAGGCACCCGAGCGGAACTGCTCCATCGCCTGCGAGAACTCCTCGACCGTCACCAGCTCGATGGTGGCGCCTGCCACGGCGGCACCCTCGGTGATGTTCTTCTCAGTCGTCGTACCGGCGTTGGTGCACAGCTTGGCGCCGTCGACGTCCTCCAACGTCGAAGCAGCGTCGAAGCCGAAGGAGGCCTTACCCATTACCTGCTGACCGTCGTAGAAAGTGGTCGGACCGAAATCGCCACCGATCTCGGTGTCACGGCTCTGAGTCCAGGTCGTCGTCCGGAAGAGAACGTCGACCTCGCGGTTGGCCAGCGCAGTGAAACGCTCGGCCGCGGTGGTCCCGACGAACTCAACCTTGGTGGCATCGCCGAAAATCGCCGCCGCTACGGCCCTGCAGAACTCTGCGTCGAACCCGAGGTAGGAGCCGTCGTCCTGCGGAGTTGAAAAGCCCACGGCGGTGGTGGACACGCCACAACGCAGGCTGCCCCGGGCGATCACCTCTGCCAAAGTGCCACCGGCCTGGCCACCGGGGGGGGCCGTCGTGGTGGCGTCGGCAACCGTCGTCGTCGTGTCCTCAGAGTCGCCGCCGCATGCTGCCGCGATCATCGCCAGCACGGCGATGAGTACAGCTAGTCGTCTGATCATGA
>CAMYJM010000021.1 GCA_947258635.1 uncultured Acidimicrobiaceae bacterium | reverse complement strand
ACGAGCTTGGCGATCAGGTTGTCGTAATACTGGCTGATCGCCGAGCCGGCTCTGACGCCGCTGTCGACACGGATACCCAGTCCGCCCGGCTCGTGATACTCGACGATGTCCCCGGGGCTGGGGAGGAACCCGGCGGCCGGGTCCTCGGCGTTGATCCGGAACTCGATCGCATGCCCGCTGGCCGGCGGGTTGGCGTCGAAGGAGAGTTTTTCGCCGGCGGCGATGCGGAGTTGCTCCTTGACGAGGTCGATTCCCGTCGCCATCTCGGTGATGGTGTGTTCGACCTGGATCCGGGTGTTCATCTCGAGGAAGTAGAAATCGCCCGTGGTATCGAGCAGGAACTCCACCGTTCCGGCGTTGACGTAGTCGGCGGCCCGTGCCACGGCCAGTGCGGCATCGCCCAGCGCGGCCCGCTGGTCGGCGGAGAAGCCTACGGCTGGGGTCTCCTCGATGAGCTTCTGGTGGCGCCGCTGGATGGAGCAGTCCCGCTCGCCGAGAAATGCCGCATTGCCGTGCGAGTCGAGAATGATCTGGGCTTCGATGTGACGGGGCCGGTCGAGGTAGCGCTCGATGTAGACCTCGGGGCTGGCGAACCAGGCGTCGGCCTCGCGCGAGGCGCTCTCGTATGCCTCCTGCAGGTCGGCGGCGGCCCGCACCACTTTGAGCCCCTTGCCGCCGCCCCCGTGGGCCGCCTTGATGGCAAGTGGGTAGCCGTGCTCGGCGGCGAACGCCGTCACCTCGTCGACGGATTGCAGCGGCTCGAGCGTGCCCGGCACGCTCGGCACTCCGGCGGCGTCGGCCGCCTTGCGCGAGGCGATCTTGTCTCCCATCGTCGCGATCGCCTCGGGAGGAGGCCCCACCCAGATCAGCCCGGCGTCGATCACCGCCCGGGCGAAGCCGGCGTTTTCGGCGAGGAAGCCGTATCCGGGGTGGACGGCAGCGGTGCGCGACTCTCGGGCAATCTCGAGGATGCGGACGATGTTGAGATACGACTCCGCGGCCGGAGGTGCTCCGACGTGCCATGCCTCGTCGGCGAGGGCGACGTGCACCGCGTCGCGATCGAGCTCCGAGTAGATGGCGACCGTGCGCAGGCCGAACTCACGAGCAGCTCTGATGACCCGCACCGCAATCTCGCCCCGATTGGCAATTAGAACAGAATCCACCGGAGCATCTTAGGGGGGAGGCGGTTGGGCTGGGCGGCCATCACAGCGGGATGTTGCCGTGTTTGCGCGGCGCCATCGACTCACGCTTGGTGCGCAACATGTCGAGGGATCGAATCAGACGTGACCGGGTTTCGCGGGGCTCGATGACCTCATCGACGAGGCCGTGCTCGGCAGCGAGATACGGGTTGTTGAAGCGCTCTTCGTAATCCGTGATCAAGCGTTGGCGCTTCCCGTCTTCATCCTCGGCAGCCGCAATGTCGCGGCGGTGGATGACATTGACTGCTCCCTGAGCCCCCATCACCGCGATCTCCGCAGTGGGCCAGGCGAAGACGGAATCGGCGCGCAGCGAGCGTGAGTTCATGACGACATACGCGCCGCCGTAGGCCTTGCGGGTAATAACGGTGAGCTTGGGGACGGTCGCTTCGGCGTATGCGTACAGCAGCTTGGCACCGTGGCGGATGATCCCACTGTGCTCCTGGTCGATGCCGGGGAGGAATCCCGGCACATCGACAAAAGTGATCACGGGGATATTGAATGCGTCACAGAACCGAATGAAGCGCGCCCCCTTGACCGAGGCGTCGATGTTGAGTGTGCCGGCCAGCACCGCCGGTTGGTTGCCGACGATCCCAACCGTGTAACCATCGAGACGGGCGAAGCCGACGACGATGTTCCCGGCGAAGTGCTCGTGCACCTGATAGAACTCGGCGCCGTCGACGACCAGCTCGACGAGCTTGGTCATGTCGTACGGCTGGTTGGTTGAATCAGGGATGATCTCGGTTAGTTCCTCATCCATCCGGTCGGCGCGGTCGATCGGGGTGAAATAGGGTGGCACTTCCATGTTGTTGGACGGCAGGAACGACAGCAGGTAGCGCACCTCCTCGAGGGCTGCTCGGCCGCTCGAAGAGATGAAGTGAGTCACGCCCGACTTGGTGCCGTGGGCCGAGGCGCCACCGAGTTCTTCGAAGGTGACCTCCTCACCGGTGACGGCCTTGATCACGTCCGGGCCCGTGATGAACAGGTGTGACGTGTCGGCGACCTGGTAGACGAAATCCGTGATAGCCGGCGAGTAGACGGCGCCCCCGGCGCAGGGCCCCATGATCACGGAGATCTGGGGAATGACGCCCGAAGCGCGGACATTGCGCTCGAATATCCGCCCGTACCCGTGGAGGGAGACCACCCCCTCCTGGATGCGAGCACCGCCGCTGTCCTTGATCCCGATGAGGGGTGCCCCGGTATCCATCGCCAGGTCCATCACCTTGCAGATCTTGTCGGCGACGATCGCTCCCAGCGAGCCGCCAAACTGGGTGAAGTCCTCGGCAAAGACGAATACGTGACGCCCGTCGACCGTCCCGTGGCCGGTGACGACTGCGTCGCCGAGGGGGCGGCGCTGTTCGATCCCGAAGCCGGTCGCTTGGTGGCGGGCGAAGAGGTCAAACTCCTGGAAGCTTCCCTTGTCGAGCAGCAGGTTGATACGCTCTCGGGCCGTCAACTTGCCCAGGTCGTGTTGGCGGTCGACGGCCCGCTGGTTCGCTGTCAAAGCTTCGGCACGAAGACGGCGCAGCCTCTCGATCTTCTCGTCTGTGCTCACCTCGTCCTCTCACTTCCGGTCGCCGCAGCTAGTCTCAGATCGTCGATTGCCATACTGATGTTTGACTCATGGAGCATTCAGATGGCTACACCATACGTGACTCACATCGAGGATAGAGTCCACTCGACCCAGGACTTCGCCCGAACGGAGTTTCTGACTGCCAAGAACGGTATGCCCGTGCTCGTCATCGCCCGCCACCAGGACGCCGGCCGCGGCCGGGGCGCCAATCCATGGTGGAGCTCTCCCAACGCGATGCTCGCCTCGGTCGCCCTCGAGAGCCCCGCTTTGGACCACGTGACGCTGGCGCCTCTCGTCGCCGGCATGGCTGCGCACGACGCGATCGTCTCGCAGCTCGGGATCGCGGTCACTTTGAAGTGGCCCAACGACATCATGACGGGAGACATCAAGGTCGGAGGAATCCTCGCCGAACGCGACGAGGCTTGTCTCGTCGTCGGCTGCGGAATCAACTTGTGGTGGCCCGACGCGCCCGACGGCGCCGGGGGCCTGCTCGAAGTGGACCCGGTGCGCTCGGCTGCCACCGATCTCGCCCTGGCCTGGGCGTCGCGACTCTTGGCCGCCCTCGACGGCCTCCCGGCGAGTTTTGCTCGGTCTGCCTACATTGAGGTGTGCGACACTATCGGGCGTCACATCACTTGGCAGCCTGCGGGAGAAGGCCGCGCCATCGGAGTCACGGTCGACGGTGCCCTTGTCGTTGAGACCGGCGCCGGGCACGAGGTGATCCGATCCGGAGCGGTGCGCCACGTGCGGGGGGCTCCGGTGAAGCCCGATCAGTCCTCGCCGACCTAGATGTCGGAGTGGCGGTCCCGGATCCGTCGCTGCACATCCTTGGCAGCCCGGCGAGCCCGCATTGACTCCGCCACCTCGGTGCCCTTGAGTCGTGCGGCGGCTCGCGACCGGCGGATGCGGTGGGGCATTTGCGGCTTGGTGGATTTCGGATAGCGGACGAAAAAGAACCGGCCATATCCGCTCAGCCGAATCCGTTGCCAGAGGCTGGGTCCCCGGACTCTGTGGTTACTACGCGTCAGCGACGCCCGGATTCGCTGCCGCCAGGGGAGTCTGATCGCCGCGCTTCCGGCTACGACTCCCGCCCCGCCCCCAGCGGTGCCCGCTGCCGCGGTCTGGGAGCGTTGGCTCGCCGCGGCGAACCAGACGCCTGCGGCGACAACCACAAGCCCGGCCGGCAGCCACAGCCAGCTCAGCCCCCCGCCGCTGGAGCGGTCGGGCGGAGGTAGCGCCTCCACAGTGGTGGTGGTTGGGGCGTTCGTGGCAGCCGGGGCAACCGTCGTGGTTGTTGTCGTCGATGAGGGGGCGACGGTTGTTGTCGTCGTCGACGGTGGAGAGGTCGATGAGCTCGTGGTCGTCGAATCCGCCGCCAGCGTTGTCGTTGTGGTGGTTGTCGTCGGCAGCGTCGTCGGGGGTCGGGTTGTAGTGGTTGGAGGCCGGGTGGTGGTTGTCGGGGGCCGCGTTGTCGTGGTGGTCGTGGTGGTCGTCGGGGGCCGCGTTGTCGTGGTCGTCGTCGTGGTCGTCGTCGTGGTCGTGGTGGTGGTCGTGGTAGTGGTCGTCGTGGTCGGCTTGGGGACCACCGAGACGCTTATGGAACACGAGTCTTTCTGTCCCAGCGCCGAGTTCTCGACGATCGTGACGCTACCGCCGTTGGTGGCGTCCTCCGGGGCCGTTATCCGGATGGTGTTGCTCCAGGTGCCCGCCACATGGGCGCCCGGCGGCAGGATGTCCACCGTGAAGTCACCGGTTGGGCTTCCGCTCTCGAGCCACACGTTGTCGTCGGAGTCGAGGTTGACGGTGACTCTCGTGGACCCGCCGACCTGGACCGTGGCCGACGGGCACGAGATCGTTGCCCCGGCGGGTGCCATCGTGCCAAAGGATGCCAACATCATCACGAACACGCTGAGTGCCGCCACGACCGCGAGACGTGGGCGAGAATTGGAAAGGTGTTGAGTTCTCATAAATCTGGGCCCGGGCCGGCGTTGCCGGCGGCGGTACCGGAGAAGCCTATACCGAAATCGCCGTTTGGGGAATCCCAGTCCCGTGTTCCCGCTGTCGCCCCCGGTGAACTATGTTGCGGCAGTGACCGATCACCCGGGCAGTCGTTCGTTGCCGCTCTTTCCTCGCCGCACGGCGCGCGAGGCCGCGATTTTTGCTGCCGCGGTCGCGCTGTTCGTCGATGTGGCCTTCTACGCGGCGCTGGCCCAGTCTCAGTTCGATAGCGGGCCGCTCGTCCTGTGGAGTGCGTTCAAGACCATCATCATCGTCGCTGGGATTGGTTGGTTGGCGTGGGAGACGAGGGCTTGGGCGCTCGGGCTGCTGGCGCTGATATTCGCCGTGATCTGGCTGGAGGATTCGGCTGGCATCACCGCACCGCTCGGCGTGTGGTTGATCGAGGAAGGTGGCATTCGCAAGGGCCCGCGCGGAGTGAACGAGCAGTTGTTGCGGCGTGTCTTTACGATGGCCGCCCTGCTCGGCCCGACCCTCTATCTCGGCTGGCAGGCCCCCGCATGGCTGCGGCGGGCCCTCTGGACGCTCATCGGCTTGCTGGGTGCCATCTTCGCCGGCGCCGTGGTTGGTGACGTAGCCGCCGACCGGAGCGGCACCAATCTCGACGAGCTCGTGGAGGAACCGTTGTTCTCTCTGACTGCCGGCTTTGTAGTCGGCCTGGTCGTCGAATGGTGGCGACGACGGAGATTCACAGACCCCACCACAGGTGCACCCCGACGAGGATCCCGGCAACCATCACCGCGGTGAGCGGCAGTCCGAGCCGGGTGTAGTCGGTGTAGCGGTAGCCGCCCGGGCCGTAGACCATCACGTTGGTTTGGTAGCCGATCGGCGTCAGGAAGGACGCCGATGCCGCCACCGCGATCGCCACTGCTACTGCGGTCAGTTCCAGGTCCGTTGCCGTCACCGCCTGGGTAGCAATTGGAAAGATGAGCACGGCCGCCGCCGTATTCGATACGGCTTCGGTGAGCACGATCGTGGCAACGACGATGGCCAGCAGGACGCCGATGTCACCCATTGCCCCGAACCACGACACGAGGCCCGATGCGATCTGGCCGGCAAGTCCCGACTTGGTCAGGGCCTCGGCAACACCGAATCCGGCCGCGATCAGCAGCACGACGTCGAGATCGATGGCCCGGCGGGCCTCTCCGGGGGAGAGGATCCCAAATCCGAGGACGATGAGTACTCCGAGGAGCGACGCTTTGATGATCGGAAGCGTCCCGGTTGCCGCCAACACGATCACCGCCAGGATGATCAGGGCAACCGGCAGGCGCAGGTGGTGGCCGGTGGCCGGCGTTCCCGCCATCGGCGACACGAGAAGGAACTCGCGGCGATCGCGCCACCGGTCACGGAACCCCCGATCCGACAAGAGCACCAGCGTGTCGCCGACACGCAGCGGGACCTCGCCCAGCTTGGCGTCGATGCGGTGTCCGGCGCGGTGCACCGCGACGACGGCCGCCTGATAGTTGCTGCGAAAACGGGATTCCTTGAGGGTGCGGCCGACCAGGGGCGACGATGCGCCCACGACGGCCTCGAAGAACGAAGAGCGCGCCAGGTCGAAACCGTGGAATTGGTCGCGTTCGAGTGACTCGAGCCCCGGGATCGAGTGCAGATCCACAACGTCGTCCGCCTTGCCGGCGAAGCGAAGCCCGTCCCCACCGTGGAGACGGAACTCCGGCCCCACCGGCGCCGTCGGCTCGTCGTCGCGCGTCACCTGGACGAGGAACACTCCGGCGAGTTGGCGCAATCCCGCCTCGTCCACGGTTACGCCGTCGAGCGGGCCGCCGGAGAGCACCTCCATGTCGACCACAAACTCGCGGGCCGATTCCGTCAAGTTATCTCGTGCCGAGCGGCGTTCCTCGAGGAGGCGCGGCGACAGTAGAACCAGCAGCACAATCCCCACGGCCGCGATGGGAAGCCCGACCTTGGTGATCTCGAAGAAGCCGAGCTCCTCTCCGGTTGCCTTGGCCAGCAATCCCGACACCACGAGGTTGGTAGACGTGCCGATGAGCGTGACGATCCCCCCCAGAATCGACGCGAACGACAGGGGCATCAGGTAGCGGGATACGGCCCGACCGTGCCGGGTCGCCCAGGTCTCGATCTCGGGGACGAGCACGGCCACGATCGGCGTGTTGTTGAGCACGGACGACGCGGTGGCGACCGCCGGCAGCAACCGGGCGAGGCCCCGCCGCTCCGATTCACCGGTCTGCAGAGCGGCCGACACCAATGGCTGCATCAGCCCGGCCTTCGAGGCCGCTCCCGCCAGCACGTAGAGGGCGGCAATGGTCAGGGGCGCCGGGTCGGAAAACCCGGAAAACGCTTCGGGGGTGTCGACCACTCCGGCGAGTAGCAGGACGACCGCCGCCCCCAACATTGCGACCACCGGCGCCACGATCTCGCGGACCATCAGCCCGATAACGATGACCACCACCAGCAGCGTCAGCCACGCCTCCCAGCTCATGGCCGGCATCTGTTCACGGTTGGGTGCACAGCGCATCGTTGCATGCCCGGCGGAGGTTGCGAGTCATTTACTATGAATAGGTCACAAACTCGGCTAACATCGTGATCTGCAAGCAGATGATATTCGCCCGGGTGAGATCGGGCGGCTTTTGGGGGCGCCGCTGTAGGAGACAGCACCATGGCGCCAGTCGAATCAATCAGCAGACATCTGCGGCTCCGTCGCGTGCAATGGCACGACCACGATGGGCAAGTCGTGATCATCGACTCCAGCACCCGACCACTTGCGCTCAACCCGACCGCCGCCATGCTGTGGCGGCATCTCGCCGAGGGCGCCGACCGGGCCCAGCTGGTGAGCAATCTGACCGCCGAGTTCGGCATCGAAGAGATGATCGCCGCCCACGACGTCGACAGCTTCCTCGACGGTCTCAAGAGTCGGGGCCTCTTGGCCGAAGCGGTCTAGCCAATTCACAGCCACCCCAGGTGGGTCGCGTGAGCCGCCGTTCAGCCACGCAACTCATCGAGGAGCCGATCCAGTCCGTCCGCCATCTCGGCCAGGTCCCGGGGCCTGTTGAACTCGATGGCGGGGTAGGAGGCTGCGGTCAAGAACGCCGTCGGCTCGATCGCGATCCCTGTCACGGCGCGAGCGGGCGCAATATGGTGGGCGACGGAGGCGCCGGGTTGCCTCGTGATCTCGAGGTTCTCGGACCACCCGGGCACGATCCAGCCGGCCAGCGGTGCCGTCGCCGGCGCCGGGCCGAGATCTATCCGCCACCGCTCCCTTGCTCCCGCCATCCCCAGGGATCTGGTACCACCGAACCATTTTGCGGCGTCGGCTCGCAGGTCGAGGGTGCGAGGGCCGCAGAAGACGTCAGAACCGTCCAAGACGAGCAGGTCGTCGGCGAGGACGATGCCGCCATCTGAGGCGACGGCTGCCAGCAAGGTGCTCTTGCCGGCGTGGCGTTCGCCGATGATTCCCCACGCCCGACCGGCCACGACGATCGCACCGGCGTGGAAGGCGGCCCGGCCGAGCCAGTGGCTGTGCACCGCGGCGATGGGGGCCAGGTAGGGGTGGGCCAGCTCGTCATCGGTGATCTCGTGACGGGTAGTCAGGACGGCGCTGCGGGCCTTTCGGTCCAATTCGAGTCCCCCGCCATCGAGGAGGGGCACCGTGGCGCGCTCCCCATCCACGGTGTTCGGGACTTCGATCGGGCCGACCCGGCGCGTTATCACGATCTCGGGGGCGTCGTCCGGCACGGGCGCCAGCAGCTGGGATCGAGGGGCGTCTCCGCCGAGACGCAAGCCGTAGGCACCGAGTGTCATGACAGAGCCGCTACGAGTCGCTGGCGACTTCGAGGCCCGGCGGGTGGCCGAGAACGTCCCGCATCGAGCCCTCGTTGCGCGAGATGTCGAGGCGCAACGGCGCCAGGTTGTACACGTAGCCCACCGTCGGGGTTCCGATGAGATCGAGCCGATCCTGGAGCTCCTCGAGCGCCGAGGCCGGTCCGTTATGGCGCGTCACCACCAAAACCTTGTCGACCAGTCCCGCCAGCGTCGAGGCATAGGCAACGGTGAGCAGGGGTGGCGCATCCAGGAGAATCAGATCGTAGAACTCCTGGATCTGGTCGAGGAAGTCGCGGGTGGCCGGGTTACGGAAGAACTCCGGGGCGCTGGTGGTTCGCCATCCGCGGGCGAGGAGATGCAGGCCGGCGCTACCGGTGCCCTCGATCGGGAGCACTGCCTCGGAAAGCGCGGTTCCCGTTTCGACGACCTCGGTGATGCCGGACTCCGGCCGAATGTCGGTCAACAGTGCGGCGGATGCCTGGCTACCGAAGTCGACGTCGATGAGGAGCACCCGCTTGCCTTCCCGCGCCGCCGCCAGAGCTGTGTTGGCGGCGATCACCGTCTTGCCGTCGGCGACGGCGGCCGACGTGACGATAACGAGCTTGCCTTCCGTGATGACCGAGCCCATGGGCGAAGCCCGCGACAAGTCGAGGGCAGCGGCTGCGAACCGGAAAGACTCGGCCGAGGCAGATCGCGGATGGGTGCGAACCGGCAGTGCCGTCCGGATTCCCTCCTGGCGGAAGTTCGGTACCTCCGCGATGAGCGGCGCCGCCAGCACCAGCTCGGGCTGGGCCCGGTCCGTAATGGACCGCCGCCGCAGGGCAAGCACGTATGCGAGGCCCGAGCCCAGAAGCAATCCCAGGAAGGCGCCGGCCGCCACCAGGCGCGGGACGTCGGTGGCGATCCGGGTGGCGAAGGTTGCCGTGGTGACGGCGCCCCCCTGTCCGATCAGCTGTTCATCGACCCGGTAGCGGTCCCGTTGGTCTGCCAATTCGTCCAGCCGGGCGATGGTGCGCCGTTGCCGCTCGAGCAGCGCCTCGATCTCCGGTGGCGTCCCCTCGATGCGTTGCACCTGTTCGAAGACGCGCAGCTGGGTGGCGATGTCCTCGATCCTGAGAAGTACAGATTCGCGTTGGAGGTCGGTGACCCTTTCCAGTTGGGTGAATAGATCGGCCAGGCGGGGGAGGGCCTCGTTGTATTGCTCGTTGAGCCGAGCCACGTCGGGGTCGGCGACCTCCCGGGCGGCCGCGATCTCGTTGCCGACGTCGATGAGGCCCTGTTCCAACTCGCTCATGACGGCGGTGAGTACCTCTACCGTGTTGGTGAAGAACGACTGAGCTTCGGCCTTCACCAGGTTCTGATACCCGGCGATCATCGAGTTGGCAGCCAATGTCGCCGCCGCCTCGCTCTCGGCGACGACTCGTACCGTGATCCGTGCCCCGGACTCGGAGATGCGGACTCGGTCGAGTAGTTCCGGCCCGCCGTAGGGAAATGCGGGATCCTGGGCGATGGCCAGACGGGCGGCTTCATCCGCAACAGTTCCAGACCCGATGAAGTCGACCTGGTCGGATAGGTAGTCGGCGCGCCTGACGGACGTGTTCTCGAAGACGATCGAGGCCAGCGGGTCCTCGGCCACGACGGAAGCCTCCGCGCTGAACTCCTCGCTGGCCGTGGTGACCGCATAGAGGTAGGCGGCCCCGGTCATGGCGATCGCGACGAGCAGCGTCAGCCATCGATAACGCCAGATCGCCCGCAGCAGGGTCGGCTCGAGAAGAATGTCGTCGTTCAAATCAACACCTTGTTTGGAACTGCGCAGCAGTGCGTCAGAGTGCGGCCGGAATTTATCACGTCCGCAACGCTGGAAGGCATCGGCCCCGGCAATATCGCAACATCGAGTTGCCGAGTCGAGGAAAGAGGTGGGCCGATGAGCCTCTTCGGCAAGGCGAGCCCAAGCCCCGCGGCATGTCCCCATCAGCTCTCAACCGACTGCAGCGGGCGGTATCGGGGCATCCTTCAATGACCCGGCTTCGGCACGCTGGTTCCGGCCATGACGAGGTTCAGCTGTAACCGAATGACCTGCGGACCGGTGCGGTGATCCGCTCTACCAGCTTGCGCTTCGCGGACGGCATGTCGCGCCGCCAGGCCTCGTCCAGAGCGAGCTCAATGGTTCCCGTCTGGAACCGCCCCGGATTGCCGGACACAGTGTGGTTGGCGGCCAGTTCCACCCGGTTGCCTTGGAGGTGCGGGGTCGGGGCGTTCTCCTCGTCGGCCATCAGCAGGACGCGGCGCACGCTGGATTCGGGGTCCATGATGAGGTCCTCATACCGCAGCTGGAGGTAGCGGCCGGGTTCTCCGGCGAACAACGAGCGGATCGTCGTATTCCAAACGACCCAGTCGAGGGCGGCGCGGGCCGGGCCGGTTTGGGTCATCGCCCGGGCCTCTGCCGTGTCGAGTTGCTCCTTGCGGCGCCCCCACGAGTGGGCCACCGCGCGCGGGTCGCGGATGAGATGAACAATGCGAAGGTCGATGGAGGGAACCCGGGAGAGCAGATAGGTGTACGTGGGGAGTTTCGACGAGTCAACGATGAAGCGGGCACCGGTCTCAGCGGCGATAGCCGGGTACAGCTCATCCAGCACCATCACCAGAGGTCCGAGCTTCGTGTCGTACCAGGCGCGAAGCGCGCGGATTCGCGCCGCCGGCGTGAACCTGGTGCGGACATAATGGCTCAGCGCAACCATGTCCGCGGCCTCAATGCCCTCAGGAAAGGCCCTTGCCAGGATGCGCGGCCACAGCTCACACTCGGGAAGGGGCCGGGAGCACCCACACAGGCGCTGCTCGATCAAGCCCCGTTGCCAGAGATAGCGCAGCTCGCCCGCCGAGAACGCCCCCGGAATTCCGCCGAGGACATTGTCGAGGATGGTGCTGCCGCTGCGCCCGGCTCCGGCTATCGCGATGACCTTCACCATCGCTACGCTCGTTTGGCGGCGTCGAGAGCTGCGAGCAAGCCGTAGTCGATGTGGCGCAGTTCGATCCCGTCGGCCAGCTTGTCGTTGGTGCGGCGGGTGATCTCGTCCCACCAGTAGGCAACCGCATCGGCGGCATTGCCCGGTATGTTGCCGACCGGGCGACCAAGGGCGGCGGCGCTGGCGAAGTAGAGGACCTGATCGGCGCCGGGAGGCGCCCAGCCGGCTTCTTCCCAATCGATCAGCCAAGGAGGGCCATCGCCGATCTGGCGGAGATTCCAAGGGGTGAAGTCGCCGTGGCATGGGTTCCAGCCGGCAGGGACATCGTCCGGCCGATCCAACCCGGCCAGCGTCGTCCCGATGGCATCGAGGATTGCCTGAGATGGTGCCGCCGCGGGCATGCGGTGCATCCGCGGCGGCATCGGCGTCGTCACCAGGTAGCGCCACCCGGCCACCGTTCCCGCCCCCAGCACACGTGGAATGCCCACCGCGCGGACAACGGCTCGTTCCGCGAGGTGGAGCGCTTCCTCCTCGCGGGCGAGGCCGGCAGTATCGTCGCGCCGGGCCTTGAGGAAGCCCACCGACCGATCGCCGTTCAGCAGCAGCATGAGCAGGCCCTCGCGCTTGTCACGGCGCTCGTAAACGGTGTGACCGTCGAAGGGGCCCGTGGCGGACTTCACCTCTTCGAGCAACGTGTGCCACTCATCCGGCGCAAACGGGGGCTGCCACGGGGTGCTCCGACCGGGCAGTAGCCGGGGCCCGCCCAGAGCCACGAGGCCCCATGCGGCGCGCTGCGCCCACACGCCCCGCGACGCGCAAGGGGTGTAGGTGGCGATACCGGCGAGGGTGGCTCCTTTGCTATGAGTCGGCACCAGAATGTTGTTCCATCCCGGGGGAAAGGCTTTGAAGAGTGGAGTCATGTCATTCGGGTGGCAGCTCGGCCGCGGACGGGATCGTAGTTGAGCGGGCCGCCGGCACCGCCGGGCCCGCATAGTGCGTGTCGAGGGCGCGTTCATATCCGATGATCCGCGTCAGGCCTAGTGCGGCAAACGCCAGCGGGCGAGCGAACGAGCCGGCGGTGAGCGATGTGCCGGCGGCGAACGCGGCGATGATGCCGACACCCAGCTGTGCGACATTCGCCTTCAGCTCCTCTGCGAAGAGGCGCGCCTCTCGGGCCGCCCCGATCAATTCGAGTCTCCCGGAGAACGCGGCCCCGTTGAGCCCATTGGCCGCAATCGTGAGTACGACGAGGAAGGGGACGGTGTAGGCCTGCTCGACGAGGCGGGCCAGCGGGTTCCCCACCCAGTCGAACCCGGCGAACGCGCTGTAGCCGACTACGGCAGCCGCCGTCAGCAGACCAAAGGTCTTGGCGACCTTACGGGCCGCGGCCCGATCGCGAGTCCTGGCAGCTTCCATCGAAGGGGGCCCGAGTACCGATCGCAAGCCGTTGGCCAGCACGAGGATGGGCTGGGCAACCGTCTTGGCCGAGCCGGCCAGCGCCAGCGCGGGCAAACCCACGATCACCGAAATGACGGCCTCGACCAGGAAGTTGTTGCCGGTCGACAGGATCCCGGTGCTGACCAGCCATCGACCGGACGGGGCGAGCCGGCGATACCCGATGCCGGCGGCGACGTCGGCGGCAAGCCGTTTGACGTCGGGTTCGAGACCGCGGCCGAGCCGGTGCAACATCAGGGACGCGGCCGCGGTCGAAGCCGCGTTCGCCAGCGCCAGCGCCCCCAGTGGAATCCACACCGGTGCGACCGACGTTCGGGTCATCACCATCAGGGCCGTCGTCGCCGCCAGCACCTGTACGAGCGAGACCGCAACGGCCGCCCAGCTGCGTCCGGAGAGGTGCAGCAGTCGTCTGGCGTGATTCTGCAGCCCGAAAAACACCGCAGCGACCGCTGAGCTGAGCAGAAAGGGCACCTGGTAGCTCAGCGACAGACCCTGCGCATTGCCGACGAGCGCTGCCAGCGCCACGAGCGCCGCCGACCCGATCGCCACCGGGGTCCCCAGGCGGACGATCCGGCCGTACAGGGCGACGCGGGCCCGCGGCGGCACGTCCAGGGTGATCCTCTCGGCGGGAACGAAGAGCAGCTGATTGGGTACCGTCGACGCCATCACGAACGCCGTCATGTACAGGAAGTAGATCCCGAGCGTGGTCGGGTCGGAGCTCTCCCATCGGGTGATCGCGTACAGGCTGAGGATGAACGTCGCGATGGACGCCAGGCCGGCGTCGATGATCCCGGCGGGAATCGCCCGCGTCAGCCTCATACGATCCCCGGATCGGCCGGGCGGTGCGGATGTGGCGCCTGATGCATGCCGATACTGTAAGAGGGTCTGGCATGATGCGGTGCCCGCCGCGTTGCCCCGGGCCCCGGAAGGGCGATGACTAGTCCGTCGGCACCCGCATCTTTGCGCATTGTTCGATGCTCCCAAACCCAGATAAACTGAGCCGAACCCCGCGGTCGAGGTAGGGGCTACGACGCGGGAGGGGTGTTGTTCCTCATCGCGGAGAACACCTCGAGACAGTTGACACTCCGGGCCGATGCCGGTGCGAGACCGGCGCACCATCCCAACGGATAGGACGGACCTTGGCTCTACTTGTTACCGGCGGTGAGCAGCGGCGGGCTCGCCCGTTGGCGGCCGCGCGCGGCCACTGGTACAAGTACTCGCGCGGCCACCTGCTGGCCGTGGACCCCGAACAGGGCAAT
>CAMYJM010000020.1 GCA_947258635.1 uncultured Acidimicrobiaceae bacterium | reverse complement strand
GAATCGGGAAGGGTAGACTCAGGGCCTGCACGAGCGCGGCGTTTTGGCGGGGTGAGTCGATGCTGATGGCGGCGACACGAGCGCCGGCCTGCATTATTTCGGGGTGCCGTTGCGCCAGGCTGACCAGCTGGCCGTTGCAGTACGGTCACCAATCGCCTCGTAGGAACAGGAGGACGACGGCTGCGTCGAGGTGGTCCGACAGCCGCCAGTCGTCCTCGTGTTGGTCGGTCAACGTGAAGTCGGGTGCCGGCATGTCTCTCCTCGAGCGTGCGCCGACAATAGCCTTAGACGACGTCGCAGGGGCTCCAGACGGTCTGGGTGCGGCTGTTGCCGGCGGCGTCAAATGCCTCGGATACCGGGTTGAGGCTGCCGTCGGGCAGGATGCCACCTCATCGCCAACCCCCTGGTCACGAGCCGATCCCGATGGCTTCCCCGATCAGCGCAACGGCCCGCCGGGCGACGTCCTGGGAAGTCCGCTGGCTGAGGAATGCCAGCCGGACGACGAAGCGACCATCGACCGTCGTGCTCGACACGTGCACGTCCCCCGAGTCGTTCATGTGGCGGGCGATTGACTGGGAGACACCGTTCCCGCGCGTCGACCGGAAAGCGACGATCGACAGCTCGGGGTCGGCAATGACCTCGATGTCCGGCATCGCGGCGAGGGACTCCGCCGTCCACGCCGCCAAGTCGAGCATCCGATCCAGCTCGACTCGGAAGGGCTCGACACCGTGCAGATGCAGGGCCAGCCACGCCTCGAGGCCGCGCGGCGGCCGAGTCAGCTCGGGGCCCATGGCGAAGTAGTTGGGGATCTCCCGACCGTGCTCCGGCACGTCCTGCATGTATGAGCCGCGGCCTTCGAGGGAGTCGACGAGGTCTCTCTCTTGGCGCACCAGCAAACCGCCGGTGCCGAAGGGCAGGAAGAGGCTCTTGTGGGCATCGATCGTGATCGAGTCCGCCAATTCGATTCCGGCCAACCGCTCCCGGCCTCGCCGGGTGAGCACGAAGAACCCGCCGTACGCCGCGTCGACGTGGAACCAGGCGCCGGCTTCCCGGGAGATCCGGGCACATTCGGCGAGCGGGTCGATGGTGCCGGTGTCGGTGGTACCGGCGCTCACGGCAATCAGCATCGGAGTCATCCCGGCCGCGGTGTCGGCGGCAATGGCAGCTTCGAGGAGAGCGGTATCGAGCCGGAGGGACGCGTCGGCCGGGATGGCGCGGATGCGATCGGGGTGGACGCCGGCAATCCGGGCCGCTTTGTCGATCGAATGGTGCGCTCGCTCCGAGGTGTAGACCACCCCGTGGGCGAAGTCGTCGCCGAGGCGGGAACGAGCGGCCACGGTGGCCGTGAGGTTGGCGATCGATCCGCCGGACAGCAGGATCCCGGAGGACGTATCCGGGAGATCGAACAGGCCGCACATCCAGCGGACTACGCCCGCCTCGATGGCGATCAGACCCGGCGCCCCGTGGGTGCCCCCGGTGTAGCGATTGGTGATCGCCCCGAGCAGGCGCCCGATGGCCGCCGAGTAGATGCCGCCGCTGGGGATATACGAGAGGAATTTGCCCGACGAGGTGTCGATGCCTGTCTCCAGCGCCGCGCTGAGCAGATCGAGCAGTTGCGAAATCGGGCGCCCCTGCTCGGGCGGTGGCGCCGCCAGCCGGGCGACGACATCCGGAGCGATCGGTGGGTAGGAAGCGGGCGTGGTCGGCAGATCGTTGAGGTAGTCCTCGGCATAGCGGAGGGCGGCCTCGGCCAGTTGGAGCCGGGCGGCGGAGTCGAGTTCGAGCTCTTCGGGCATGGCGGCGACTCTATCCGATCGGGGCCTTACGGCGGCCGGGCGGATTGGCTAGCGGTCCTCGATAGTGACGGTTGTCACGATCGCGGCGGCTCCGTCGAGCACCAGCTCGACATCGAACGAGCCCTCGAATACTTCCGGCTCGAGGCACATCAGATGGGTTCCTCCGGGAGCCAGCCGGGCTGACGTACCGGGTTCGAGCAGCAAACCGTCGGCCAGCGGCCGCATGGTCATCACACCGGCATCGTCGATGTTCGTCTGGTGGAGCTCCATGGAACCGCACGCCTCCGAGGATGCCCCGGTCAGCGTCACTCTGCCGTCCAGGTCGTTCGATATCTCCAAGAAGACGGCACTGGCGGGAGAGACGGGCGGCACCGGCCGGCTCCACCCGTCGGTGACGGTGACACCTCGCGATGAGTTGCACGCCGCCGGAACCAGAGTCACCGCTGCCGCGAGCAGCCCCAGGGCCACCCGCCGGGCTCTCACTGCAGGTACCTCAGATCGGCGGCGATCTCGTCGGCGGTGACGTCAGGCGGCAGGATCAGCCGGAGATGCCCATCGCGTCCAATGACCATCACGGAGGCGTTGTGGGCGATGGTGTACCCCGATTCGGCGTCGCCCTCGTCGGCGGCGAAGTAGACGCCGTAGGCGGTGGCGATACGCGAGATGTCTTCCATCGATCCGGTCATGCCGATGAAGCTGTCATCGAAGTAGGCCATGTAGTCGGCCAGGTACTCGACGGTGTCGCGTTCGGGGTCGACGGTCACCATGACGACCTGAACATCATCGGCGCCATCGCCCATGAGGTCGAGCGCCTTGTTGAGGGAAGCGAGCGTGGCCGGGCAGATGTCGGGGCAGTGGGTGTATCCAAAGTAGACAACAACCAGCTTGCCGGCGAACGAGTCGAGGCCGACCAGGCCGCCGGTGGTCGCCTCCAGCTCGATGGCCGGCGCCGGCGTCTCCGACTGCATCACGACCCCGTGGAAGACGTGCGGCCTGAGGCGCGGGATGACAAAGACCCAGGCCGTAGCCGACAGAGCGGTCACGGCGACGGCGATGGTGACAAGACGTTTCACAGTCATGGGTAGCACAAGAAGAAGTGCGCCGCCTCGTACGCCAGGCTGTTGGCGCCGTGACTGTTGCGGAGCTCGTCGCCGAGGATTCCGATGTGGCGGAGGATCCGATCGGCATCGCCGGCCAGGGTCTGATACCGGTACTCGCCGCGGACGATTCCCCACCCGTCGACCAGTACCAGGGTCGGATCGAAGGAGAAGGTCCCGTCGCCGCGATCTTCGAACCAGGTCTTGAACCCGCTGCCGACGATGTTGCGCACCTGGTCGACCGGCGCAATTGCGTATGTCCAGCGGAGGCCGTCGGCTCCGAACCGGCCGGCGCGTGCCGCCAGTACCGCCGGATCGTCGCGGGCGGGGTCGAAGCTCAGCGTCACGAATCGCATCCCGGTGTCGCCGAGGTCGACCTCGTCGATCCGGGCCACGATTTCCGCCATGGTCGGCTCCGGGGCGGCGCACGGCTCTTCGCAGTTGTCGTAGGTGAAGGTGTACAAGACCACCGACCCCCGCAGGTCCTCGCTGGTCACCGTGGCGCCCGTCTGGTCGGTCAGAGCGAATCCAGGAGCGAGCCGGATCCGGGGGAGCACCTGGATCGGCTCGAAGATGGTAAAAGCCATCACGCCGGCCACCAGCAACGCGGCCAGCGTTCCGGCGGCGATCCAGAGGCGCCGTCGGGGGCGCCGGCCAGCTGGAGCCGGTTCGACACCCGGCCTTTCGTGATCCAACATGGTCATATGCGACTCCGCCCGCCATCGGTACCCGTGCGGTGGGCGATTGGCATCATCCTGTTCGTCGTGGTCTTCGCGTGGTTCACGGCGCCTAATCCGATGGATACCGGCAGCGCCTCCGATCCGTTCGTGGGGCGCTGGCTCGTCAACGGGGTGGATCCCTTTGGGGTTGAGTATTCCGGCTCCCTGAGCATCACCAGTTCCGGCGAGCAGTATGCACTGGAATGGATCGTTACCGGAGCGCTGGTGTCGGGAACCGCCGAGCGCGCCGGAGACGAGCTATACGCCGAATGGCGCCGCGCCGCCGGCGACACGGTCATCGCCGGTACCGCCGAGTACCGCATCGATGACGCCGGCACCCTTCTCGGCACGATCCGCGTGCCCGGCACATCCGAGAACGGCCGGGAGTCGGGCGAGCCGGCGGGGTGACGGCACCCGGCGGTCATCCCGCGCCCAACGTCAGCATGTAATCGACGAGGGCCGCCACCTCGGCGGTAGAGAGGCCGCCCTCGACCCAGTCATCCGGCATGAGGCCCGCCCTGAACCCCTCGACCACGTACGCATCAGGGTCCACGATCGATTGTTCTAGGTAGTCGCGCGCCACCGTCCCCGGTATGCGGTCGGCCGCGACAGCCCCGATGTCGGCGAGTGAGGGCCCGATCAGCACCCGGCCCGCGGTGAGGGAGTGGCAGGTCACGCAGCCGGCATTGTCGGCGAGCACGGTGCGCTTGAAGAGCTCCTCACCGTCGCCGCCGACGGCGCCATCGCCGGGATCGGTCGTTGTGTCGCCGCCGCAGCCGGCCAGAGCCAGCACCAGCGCCAGCACGACTGCAATGCTGCGGATCATCCATCCTCCAGAGTCAGCAGGCAGGCAACTAGGTACGTAATCTCGTCCGCAGTGAGCACGGATGCAAAACCGGGAAGCTTCTGTCCGGCGGGGAAACCGGGCACGCTGTAGGCGGCGGGGTCGACTCCCGGCCCCCAATCGGCCGTTGCCGATTACCGGACCTCGCTCGCGGCGCCATCCCCCATTGGGCCTATGGCGAAATGGGTGGCGAGTTGAACGAGGCGTTGCTGAACTGATCGAGCAATTGCGGGCCGTAGGCGACGACGACCAGAACGGCGGTTGCGATGAGCCACGGCCGGAAGCGGTCCAGCCAAAGCGGAGTCAGCTGCGGGTCGCGCATCGACACGGCTATCGGGAACTCGACGCCTTCGCCGGCCGCGAATCGCCGCTTCTGGAACGCGGTGCGTGCCGCGATGACGACGAACAGCGTCACCCCGACCAGCAGAATGGCGCCTCCGAGGCTCATGCGGAACAGATGTCCCGACCACTCGTCCGGTACGTAGGGGGCCTTGCCGAGCTCGGTGCGTCGCGGCGCCCCGAGCAGCCCGAGCACGTGCATGGCGTTCGAGAAGATCATCATGCCCACGAACCACGACCAGTTCACTACGGAAGCCCACTTCGGCTTCCAGAGCGGCTTACCCGTCAGGTACGGGATCAACCAGTAGCTGATGCCGAAGAACGACAGGGTCGTGGCAGAAGCCACGGTGAGGTGGAAGTGCCCGGGGACCCATGCGGTGTTGTGAATCACGAGGTTCACGCTGTAGCTGGCGTTGGTGATCCCGCCGATGCCGCCGAACATGAAAAGGATTCCGGCGAGGAGCTGGGCGGACACGACCGGATTGCCCCACGGCAGCGCCCGGATCCATCCGAGGAGGCCCCGGCCGCCGCGTTTGCGAGCCGCGTACTCGAGAGAGGCAACCACCGTGAACAGTGTCAGCAGCGAGGGGAAGGCGACGCCATACGTGAGGATCGAGTGTATGTACTTCCAGCCCACCGGAACGCCGGGGTCGGCGAACTGGTGATGGAACCCGACCGGGATCGACAGCAGAAGGAAGAGCCAGAACGCCAATCGAGCCAGCGTGTCCGAGAAGAGCTTGCCGCCGGCCTGCTTGGGCAGCATGCCGTACCAAGAGATGTAAGCCGGCAGGAGCCAGAAGTATACGAGCGGGTGCCCGGTGAACCAGAACAGCGTGCGCCCCAGCTCGGGGTCGGTGCCGTCGATGATGCCGAGTGCCGCCGGGAGCAGCATGGTCAGGATCTCGACGGCGATGCCCAGTGCGGCGAACTGCCACATGACCATCGTGATCAGGGCGGCGAGGACGATGAAGGGGCTGCGCGTGCCCGGGTTCTCCCGGCGCCACTCCGCCATGGTGAGGTAGAACCCGTATCCCTCGATCCAGCTACCGACCACGACGAGGGTGAGCCCGAGATAGAAGGCCCAGCTTGCCGCGAGCGGCGGGTAGAACGTGTAGAGCACCGAGGCGGCGCCGGCGAGTATCGGTATCGCCGCCATCACGAGGCCCACGACCATCGTATAGAAGCCGACGCGGTTCAACGTCGGATAGCGCAGCGGCCGCTTCAGACCGACGATCATGACGAGGGTCAGGAAACCGGTGATGAAGAACGTGGTCCACACCAACGCGTTGAGCACACCGTGGATCGTCAAACCCTTGTAGTAATCCCCAAGACCGAGCGGTTCGAGCAGCCCGTAAAGGTCGAGGCCAGACCATTCGAAAGCTTGGAGCGGTCCGAAGAGGCTGCCGACGCTCAGGGCGCCGATCGCCACCAGCAGATGCGCTCCGACGAAGCGACGGTCCTTCTTGGAGACCTCATAAACCGACTGTTGAGTCAGCATTGCTCACGCACCTCCCTCGTCCGCCTCGACGATGACCGACCCGAACATCGCGGCGTGACCGGCGCCGCAGAACTCATTGCATATGTAGTCGAACTCCCCAGCCTCGTCGAAGTCGACGGTCAGCCTGGAGACCTCGCCCGGAACCACCTGCATGTTGACGTTGGTGTTCTGGAGCAGGAAGCCGTGCTGCACATCGATGCTGGTCAGATAGAAGGTCACCGAGGAGCCGACGGGCACCGTGATGGTGCGCGGATCGAACAGGTATTGCCGCGAGATGACGTAGGCGGCGTATTCACCGCCTCCGAGATCCCGCAGCCCCGGTTCGTTCCACGGGGGGCTGTCGGCCACGGTGCGGGGGTCGACGCGGCTCTCAGCGCCTGGTACCTGGAAGCCGAGGGCGAAGCCGGCAATCGTGACCGTCACCATGAAGGCAATCAGCAAGATGAGCGACACCACGATCCATCGTTGTTCGAACGGGTCGGCCTCGAAGCTGGCTGCCTCGTCGTGGCTCGTCTCCGTCATATCGTCACCCCGCGTGCGATCAGGATGAGGTAGATGGACAGCCACAGCAGAACCAGCGTGGCGACGAACAGCGCCACCACGGCGATCGTGCCGCGAGGGACGAACTCCTCTTCGGGTGCCGGATCGACGTGCGAATCTGACAAGATCTCTCCTCCTCCTCAGCCTGGCACGGCCGGCCGGCAGTCGCCCGCGTCGTCACGCGTCGGGCGTCCTCCCGGCGTCGCCGATCGGCTCCGTTGACGGGATCGAAGGCGACATTAGCGCTATTCGATGGCCCCTCAGGTTCGGGTTAGGCTGGCGCGGTGATGAGGACATGACAAGCCGTCTGATCAGGATCATCGCTGTCGCCCTTCTCGCCGTCGGCCTCTCTCCCTTTGCGGCGGCGCTGGCCACCGAGGCGCCGGCACCTGCCGGTACCGAGTCCAATTCGGGTGACGATTCGGCGCCCGACCCTCTGCTCGCCGAGGGCCGAGCCGTCTACGATGACTTCTGCGCCGGTTGCCACCAGGCGGACGGCAGCGGGGTCAGCGGGGTCTTCCCACCGCTGGTGGACAACCCGCGTGTCGCCGACTCCGCATATGTAGCGCAGGTGATCCTCGGAGGCCTGACTGGGGAGATTGTCGTCGACGGGGTCACTTACAGCGGAGCGATGCCGCCCTTCTCGCTGTCGGAAGAGCAGGTCGCCGCAGTCACCGCGTATATCCAGGATGGGTTGGGGGCCCCCGCCCCGGTGGCGACAACGGTCCCCGGAGCCGCCCCGGCGTCACGCGAATCGATTCCCTTTCCGGCCGTCCTCGCCTACACCGCCGCCTTTGGGATCTTTGCCGTGGTCGTGGCCGTTGTGCTCGGAGCGTTCTTTGTCGCCAAGCGGAGCCGGGGGACCTTCACCACCCTGCAGGTGTGGCTCAAGGCGGGATTGATATTCGTCTACTTCGTCGTGGCGACCGTCTTCATCCCGTCGATGCTGGTCGAAGCAGGATTCCTGGCTCAGCCGCCATCGGTCTACCAAGACTTGTTTTCCGGCGAGTCCTGGGGAGTGATCAGAGATCTCATCGGCACCGGGGTTTGGCTGGCGGCCCTGCTATTCGGGTTCTGGGCGCTGCGGCGCGCCCAGCGACAAGACGTCATCTGATGGCTCTGCAGTTCTACGACGAGAACATCCCCTGCCTGGCGGCGTGTCCGGTCCACACCAACGCCGGTGCTTACGTCGCCGCGATCGCCGACGGCGACGACCTGGGCGCTTACCTGACGGCACGTCTGCCGAACCCGTTTGCCTCGGTGTGCGGGCGCGTCTGTGCCGCCCCGTGTGAGGATGCGTGCCGGCGTGGCGAGATCGATCAACCGATCGCCATCCGGGCCCTCAAGCGTTTTGTCACCGAGAAGCACGGCGTCGAAGGGGGCGGCGAGGAGTGGCGCCGGGTCGCCGCCCCCAAGCCGGTCGATCGCCCCGAGAGCATCGGGATCGTCGGCGGCGGGCCGGCCGGGATGGCGTGTGCACACGATCTGCGTCTCCTGGGCTACAAGGTCTCGGTGTACGAAGCCACCAGCCAGCTGGGTGGGATGATGAAGCTGGGGATCCCCGAGTACCGGCTGAACCGCGACCTGCTGAGCGCAGAGTTGAACGCGATTGTCGATCTGGGCGTCGAAGTCCGCCTCAACACCAAGCTCGGGGACGACATATCGTTCGGGCAACTACGGGCCCGTCACGACGCCCTGTTCTTGGCCCACGGCGCCTCACTCGGCCGGGGGCTCGATATCGAGGGCCACCAGGCCGACGGCGTCCTCAAGGCGATCGAGTTCCTCATCAACGTGAACCAGGGTTTTGAGGTGGAGGTCGGCGACCGGGTGATCGTCATCGGGGGTGGCGACGTGGCGATGGACGCCGCCCGGACGGCACTGCGCCGCGAGGACTATGAGGCCGTGCGGGCTCCCCGAGATGAGGACGAGGAGCAGGACCGCAGCCTCGTCGAAGCCCTCGACGCCGCCCGTAGCGCAGCCCGATCCGGAGCCGCCGAGGTGACGGTTATCTCACTCGAGTCGGAGGCGGAGATGCCGGCGTCGCCGTTTGAGCTCGAGGAGGCCCAGGCCGAAGATATTCGGTTTGTTCACAGCCGGGGACCGGCTCGCATCCTCGCCAAGAACGGCGCGGTGGTGGGGCTGGAGACGATCGGGGTACTGTCCGTATTTGACGAAAACGGTCGATTCTCTCCACAGTTCGATCCAGATGACCTCAAGGTCTTCGAGGCCGACACTGTGATCCTCGCCGTCGGCCAGGCAGTGGATGTGAGCGCCCTCGCCGGTACCGTCGATCTGTCGCCGCGGGGGACGATCGGGGTGGACGATGCCTTGGCCACCTCACTCGACGGGGTCTGGGCCGGCGGTGACGCCGCGCACGGCCCGCGTACCTTGATCCTGGCGATAGCCGACGGACGCCGAGTGGCTGCGGCGATTCACGAGCACTTCACGGGGGAAACACCACACGATCAGAAGGGTCAGCTCGTCGAGCTCGAGCAATTCCACCGTTTCGATGACACATACGATCGCTGGGAACGGCTCGAGGTGCCGACGGTCGCAACGGACCGCCGGGTCGGGCTCGCCGAAGTCGAGCTCGGTTTCACCGAGCAGCAAGCCAGGTGCGAAGCCGCCCGCTGCCTGCGCTGCTTTGCCAATATCGAGCTGGACGTCACCAAGTGCGTGCTGTGCGCGCTCTGTTCTGACGTATGCCCCCTCGATCTGATTGCGCTGGTTCCCGCCGAGGAAGTCGGGGGAGCCGTCGGCCACACCGCGCTCACTCTCGACGAACGGGCCTGCATTCGCTGCGGACTGTGCATCGAACGGTGCCCGCCGCGGGCGCTCTCGATGGCCGTGTGGACCGGGGTTGGTGTCCCCGCCCTGACTGGAGGACCTTCGATATGAAGTTGATCAGGTGGATCAAGGAAACGGCCGTCTATAGGTCGATCTTCCGTCTCCCCGACGTGGAGACCGAACGGGACCGCGCCGCATCCCACTGGTCGAGCTTCCTGATGCACATCTACCCCGTGAAGGTGCAGCGTCGCGAGCTTCGCTTCGGCTATTCGGCCTTCCTCGGCGTCGCCTCGCTGGTTCTGTTCGGCTCGCTGACCATCTCCGGCATCTACCTCATGTTCTTCTACGTGCCCTCGCCGGGCACCGCGTACAGTGACATCCAATCGATCCAGACGAACATCGCCTTCGGGCAATACATCCGCAACGTGCATCGCTGGTCGGCGCACGTCATGGTCATCGCCGTGGCGGCTCACATGGCGCGGGTCTTCTATCGAGGCGCCTACAAGCCGCCGAAAGAGTTCAACTGGGTCATCGGTGTGGTCCTCCTGGTGCTGACGCTGCTGCTGTCGTTCACGGGCTACCTGCTGCCCTGGGATCAGCTGGCCTTCTGGGCCGTTACCGTCGGCACATCGATGGCCTCCTATGTTCCCGTCGTGGGTGACGTAACCAAGGAGATCTTGCTGGGCGGGCCCTCGGTCGGATCGGCGACCCTCATTCGGTTCTACGTGCTGCACGTAGCGTTGCTGCCGGCAATCCTCGCGTTCCTCATCGCGATCCACCTGTGGCGGTGGCGCAAAGACTCGATGTTGACGGTCGACCCGCCACCGCCGGGGGAAGAGCCCGCCGCAGAGACAGAGCTCGTGATCGCGGGGGAGGGATAATGGCAGACGAACCAGTAGTCATCGACAACCACCGGGTGCTCGGGGTGGTGCCGGGTAAACCGGTCGCCGGCGACCGCAAGGTGCTCGGCGAGGAAGAAACGGTGATGGTGTGGCCTCACCTGCTGGTGCGTCACGCGGTTGCCGCCCTGGTGGTCCTGCTGATCGTCATGGTGCTTGCCTTGCTGTTCGACGCACCGCTGCGCGAGATCGCCAATCCCACTATCACCCCGAATCCGGAGAAGGCGCCGTGGTACTTCGCGGCGCTCCAGGAGCTGCTGGCCCACTTCCACCCGTTGGTTGCCGGCGTACTCGTGCCGGGCGCCATTGTCTTGGGGCTGATGGCGCTGCCCTATCTCGACCGCAACCCACAGTTGGTTCCCCAAGCTCGCCGGGTGGCGCGGACGGTGTTCACGATTTTTCTCGTCGTCTGGATCGGGCTGACGCTGGTGGGCTTCGCATTTCGGGGACCAAACTGGTCCTGGGTGTGGCCCTGGGACGAATGGCATGGTGAGCTATGAGCGAGATGGACCGGCGCCGGTTTCTGGCCCGGGGCTGGAAGGCAGCCGTTGCGTTGATCGCGGGGGCCGGCGCGTGGACGTCATGGGACGCTCTACGGCCGCGCCTCCCCGCGGGTTTCGGAGCCAAGATCAAGACGATCTCGGCCGATGACGTTCCCGAGGACGCGGTGGTTGAGATTCCTCAGGCCCGGGCCTACCTGACCAAGATCGATGGCCGCGTGGTTGCGCTGTCGGAGGTGTGCTCCCACCTCAGCTGCCGGGTGCCTTTCTGCGAGTCGTCCGGTCAGTTCGAGTGCCCGTGCCACGGTTCCGTCTTCAACCGTGCGGGCGACTTCATTTCCGGTCCGGCACCGCGCGGCATGGACATGTACGCCACAGAGATCATCGACGGGATTGTCGAGGTCAACACAGATGAGTTCATAACGGGCGCGCCGCCGGGAACCGAAACCATCATCGAGCCGCCGCGCGGACCGGCGTGCACGGAGGGTTCCGGCCATGCCTGAGAGGACCTACGACCCGGCGCTGGAGAAGGCCACCAATCGGTGGATGTGGTGGGGTTTGGCCATCATGGTCGTCATGGTGGCGATATTCCCGCTATATCGGGTTTACGAACCGTCGGCCCGGGCCGAGGCCCGAGACCTACAGCTGGCCAGCCTCGTGGAGCAGGGCGGCGCCATCTACTCGCTGAACTGCGCTTCCTGCCACGGCCAGAACGGGGAGGGCGGCCTCGGGCCGGCCCTCAACTCGCAACAGTTCCTCACATCCGCAGTAGATCAGCAGGTGTCCGCTCTGATCGCAGTCGGGGTACCGGGATCGCAGATGGGGGCGTATTCGCTGGACTTCGGGGGCCCGCTGACGTCGGAGCAGATCGAAGCGATCACCGCTTACCTGCGGGCTTGGGAGGAAGGCGCACCCGACATGCCCGACTGGCGCGACCCACTGGGCTTGGCAGGCGGCGGCTAGGACCGCACTATGCCCGGCCGTCGGCCGCCCACCCGGCGACCCGCTCGATGGTGATGACGATGGCCGCTCCATCCGGCGGATGGCCCCGGTACTGCGGGTACTTGTCGACCAGCGCGGCGATCGCTCGTTCCCACTTCGGGCCGGTCTCGATGATCTCGGCAGTCCCATCGACCCGCACCCACCACAAGCGGGACCAGTCGTCGTCGTAGTGATCGGCCAGCAGTGCCACGCGGGGGTTGGCCGCGATGTTGCGCATACGCTTCAACAGTGGCGTTCGCTTCGGTTTGTGATCGACCGCCGAGTAGATGTGGTCGGGGCCCATCGCAAAGACGAGCGGCACCAGGTGCGGGCGGCCGGCCGCATCGAGGGTTGCAAGGCGGGCGACCCGACTCGACGCCAGACGGCGCCGCGATTCAGATGGGTTCATCAAACTCACTCTACGCAGGCCTGGACATCAGTCGGCTGCGAAACGTCCATAAGCCTCTACAAATCTCGGGTCGCAGGTGGTTCAGTGAGCGTCGCAGGCCGCGGCCCGCGGCTTCGTGCAGTAGATGGCTCATTTGTCGGCGCTCCGAGCTCCTCCTGGAGCGCCGATCCGGGTCGTCTCATGGCTAGTGGAGAGCAGGCAGGGCGGGTTTGCCCCTCGCTGCCCGTCCCGGTCCAACCGCGATCCACCGGCCAGGGAGGAGCAGTGAGCCCAGGGACGAGCCTGGGCTCACTGCGTATGGCATCTAGGGGGCCAGAGTTCGTTTCGCTTCGAGAAACGCATCTCCCAGCCAGAGGCCGGCGTTGGCGGTGCCTTCTCGAATATCGTCGGCTTCGGCTATCACCGTCACGAGGAGCTCCGTGGTCGCGGCCAGCTCCTCCGACGTCATGTGGATGGCATGCTGCTGGACCCGCTTGCTGAGTGAGCGGGCCTCCGTGCGAAACCACGCATCATCGGTCTCGCTGATGAGATCCCACGGGACACCGGGCGAATCGGTCCATTCGATGTGCGCGAGGAAGGCCGAACATACCTTGGCCGCCGCGTCCCAGCTGTTCATCCGACCTCCGCGTTCTTGCTGACCCGATTCTATCGGCGCCTCGGCGAGGGGTCGCGGCACTCTGCGAGCTCGTCTCAGATCAGGCGGGTGGACGCTCCGAACCGCAAAGCAAAGCCCCAGGTGGGCGCCCAATTTTCTTTGTTTCCGGGTCTATGGACCCGATGCTTGGCGCCGCAGGGGCTTTGCTCTTGACCCTATGGTGCCGCCCCGGCGCCGGGACCGCTAGGGCCGTTCGGCCCCCCATCGGTCATGCCGATCTTCTCCATCCAGTCCCGCAGAACGGCCATGACCTCCAATTCCGATCGGGCTGAAGCGATCTCCAGTGCCGGCTCCTTACCGTCGACTCCGTAGGTGATCCGTGCCGTGAGCTTCCCGTCCGACCCCCGCCACGCGCGGATAATCAAGGTGGCGCCCGGCTGCGATTCGTCTTGCATACCCAGAAGCTATCAGTATGGGCCGGTCTCCCGATCGATATCCGCATTTTCGGCTCGGCCGACGCTGATCCTCCGCGAGCCGAGCAGCGCCCCGATCGTTATGGTCGCCAGTCCGGCCACCTCGGCAATGCTGAGATTCTCGCCGAGAAAAGCCACCCCGAGGATGGCGGCGACGACCGGCACGAGATAGCCGATGATCGAAGCCCGGGGTGCACCCGAGCGCGAGATCAACATTGCCTGCAAAGCGCGCGCCAATCCCGTGCCGAAGATGCCCAGTATGGCGATCGCAATCAGCGACTTCCACGAGAAGGTGGAGTCGTCGAGGGCGAAGAGCCCCGAGGGTGTCACGAGCACAATGGCGATCGCCTGAGAGCGCACTACGACTGCCACGGCTCCGTAGCGCTCTGCCAACGGACCAGTGACGTTGGACGTGACGGCGTATCCGAGCAGGGCGATGATCACGTAGACCACACCCGCCACACCGGCGTCGGCACCGACGACACTTTCTGCCGACATCATGAGGACGCCGCCCAAGCCCAGGAGCAACCCGACGATGTGAATTGGTCGCAGCGTGCGGTTGCCGAGCAACAACGCAATCGCCAGCGTTGCCAACGGCGTGGCCGCAGTGAGCATTCCGGCTACCGAGGATTCGATGGTCTGCTCGGCCATCGCAAACAGCAGCGCCGGACCGGCGTTGCCGGCGATAGCTATCAACAGGATGCCTCGCCAATGGTGCCGTTCGATGGCGACCCGTTGGCGGGGGAGGAGCAGCAGGACCGCGGCTCCAATCGTGAGGCGCAACCACGCGATCAGGCCCGGGGCGAACGATTCGAGGCCAAGCGCAATCCACATGTAGGACGAACCCCAGGTCACCGAGATGACGGCGACGAGGAGCCATTCGGTGGGGCCGAAGTGGTCGGGTCGCGTTCCCGCGCTTGTGGTCAGCACACGCTGT
>CAMYJM010000019.1 GCA_947258635.1 uncultured Acidimicrobiaceae bacterium | reverse complement strand
GTAGGGGATCACCCGACGCGGAACAGGCGGTGGCGGTGGCTCCTGGGTGCCGCCCCACTCCCAGTGCCATGCTTCCTGTTTGGGCTCGCCGCAGCCGGCCCAGCCGGGGTGGACCCAGCCGTACAGGTGGGCGTTCTCCTCGAGCCAGCCGAATGCTTCGGAGTCACAGCTCAGGAGGCGTTCACCTGCGGTGATGTCGACAGCTCGGCCCCAGCCATGATTGGAACTTCCCGGCTTGGCAGTCGGCGGCGAACAGACTCGATGCATCGCCACAGGCTCCGTCGGGACTTCGTCCGCGGTCGGCTGCTCGTCGTCGGCCGCAGGCGTCGGTTCCACCGGCACCAGTGGACAGTTGCGCCGGTAGGTTCGCTTCTGGGTGGCGAGGTTGCGGTAGCACCAGCTCGGAGTGAACTCGACACCGTCTGCTGCGGCGTGGGCAGCCATGAGTAGCCATGCTTCCGCGGCCTCCTTCTCGATCAGACAAGCGGGAGAGGACTCGATCAGGGCGAGGGCCTCAGCAGGCAGGCGGCCATTGCGGGCACCGGCTGCGACGAGATCCTCCCGGTACGCGACATCGCTGAGCGGCTCACCCTGGTCGGGGAGCGTCGGCAGGGGCGTAATGGAGGCGGCGATCAGTAGCGCTGCCGCCAGATTCGCTATCACGTGACTCATTGCCCCCTGGCCCACAGGCGGTAGTCCCAGCCCCCGGATATCGTCTCCCGGGCCGGTCGCAGGGTCAAGAATCGAAAACGAGGCATTCGATGGGACTAGTTACGGTCGGCGCGGGCGTAACTAGGTGGCACTAGAGGGCTGGCCGGATAATGAGCGCGGACGTGCTGATCGGCGCTGGTCGGGTGATCGGCAGGCTTCCGTTCTTGCGTATCTGGCGGCCACATATGGCGGCCACGTACGCAAGTTCAGCGCCGGCCGGCACCGTTCCGTTCTTGCGTATCTGAGCGCCGGAATTGGCGCATATCTACGCAAGAACGAGAACCGCCCAGAACACCCGCCACCGTGAGCTATATGGCGTACCCCGCTCCGAGCCCATCCGGCAATACAGCGCTGGGGGCCTGGATTCGAGAGCTCAGAGAACCGCGCCACCGGGCACCTTGTCCCCGTCCCTCAGCCGACGACGATGTTGACCAGCTTCGGGGGGCGAGCGATGACCTTGCGGACCTCACCCCGACTCGTCCATTCGGCGATGCGCTCGGTGGCGAGGGCGGCGGCTTCGGCGTCTTCGGCGGTGATATCGGCGGGGACCTCGATGCGGTCTCGCACTTTGCCGTTGACCTGGATCACCATCGTCACCGTCTCGTCGCGTGCCAGCTCTGGATCGGCGGCCGGCCACGGGCTGGCGTGGACGGAGGTCTCGTGGCCCCGGCTGCGCCACACCTCCTCGGTGATGTGCGGCGCGATCGGGGCGAGAACCGACAGCAGCGTGTCTACCGCCTCATTCCAGGCATCGCCGGAGACGTTGGCGTCCCGGCGGGCCGCCAGGAGGTCGTTGCGCAGCGTCATCATGGCGGCCACGGCGGTGTTCCATTTGAAGTCGACCATGTCCGCTTCGACCTTCTTGATCATCTTGTGAGTGGCGCGCCGCAGCTCGGTCGTCGCGCCTTCATTCACCGCCTTGGGCTCGTAGCCGCCCGTACCCAACTTCCAGACATCGTCGAGGAAGCGTCGAGCGCCGGCGATGCCCCGTGAGTCCCAGGGGCCGCCCTTGAGCCAATCGAAGGCGAACATCAGGTAGGTGCGCACCGTGTCGGCCCCGTATTGCTCGACCAGCTCGTCGGGATTGACCACGTTGCCGCGCGATTTGGACATACGTTCTACGTCGAGGTGCTGCTTGAGCTGGTTGATGTCGTTGTCGCCCGGGATGGAGGCGATGTCGACATGAGCGTCGGCGAGAACTTCGACGGTTATCACACCATCGGCGGTTGCCACCTTGAGGATGCGCTCGGTGCGATTCATCAGCTCTCCGACGACCGCCCCGGCGACGTCTTCACCGACCTGGATCGATGTGGCGCGCAGCACTTCGCCGTCCCAATCGCCGTCGGCGGCCAGACGGTCACCACGGCGTTCCTCACCGAGGATCTGGCCCTGGTTGCGCACTTGCCGGAACGGTTCGTCGAACCAACCGTCTGGGGAGCGGCCGTGCTCCTTCATGGCCTCGATCGTGTCTTTGAATACCCCCAGGTCCCGCATCACCTTCACGAAGAACCGGGCGTACAGCAGGTGCATCACGGCGTGCTCGGCGCCGCCGGTGTAGGTGTCCACCGGCAACCAGTAGGCGGCTTCCTCCGGGTCGAAGGGGGCAGTGTCGAAGTGGGGCGACAGGTAGCGGAACCAGTACCAGTTGGAGCACATGAATGTGTCCAGCGTGTCGGTCTCCCGCTTGGCCGGATTCCCGGCAGAGTCGACCGTGTTCAGGAACGGCTCGTGATAAGTGAGCGGGCTCCGGCCCGTCGGCACGAAGTCGACGTCCTCGGGCAGTACCACGGGGAGGTCAGAATCGGGAACCGTCTCCATAGTGCCGTCGCTGCGGTGAATGATCGGGATCGGCGAACCCCAGTAGCGTTGCCGGCCGATCAACCAGTCCCGAAGCCGGAAGTTGACGGACTCCGTGCCGGCTCCGTTCTCCTCGAGCCAATCGATGGCGGCCGCGATGCTGGGGTTCTGGCGCCCCTTGGCCATCGTTGTGGCGACGCCGCTGATCGGTCCGGAATCGACCATCGTTCCCGGACCGACATATGACTCGACCATGGCGGGTTCGCTCAGCTTGGCGGCGCCCTCGGGGTGGATGACGGGAACGATCGGAAGCTCGAAATGGCGGGCGAACTCGAAGTCGCGCTGGTCGTGGGCCGGCACCGCCATGATCGCGCCGGTGCCGTACGAGATCAGGACGTAGTCGGCGATCCACACCGGGATGTTCGATCCGTTGACCGGGTTGACGGCGTAACCGCCGGTGAAGACTCCCGTCTTGTCCCGACTCTCTTCCATCCGTTCCAGCTCGGTGCGCCGGGCCGATGCAGCCACGTAGGCCTCCACTTGCTCGCGCTGCTCGTCGGATGTCAATCCCGCCACCAGCTCGTGTTCGGGCGCCAGCACCATGAACGTGGCCCCCCACAACGTGTCGGGGCGGGTGGTGAAGATCGGGATTTCGCCGGCCGGCGACTCGAAGGTCACCAGGGCCCCCTCGCTACGGCCGATCCAGTTGGTCTGCATGGTTTGGATAGGATCCGGCCAATCGATGCCCTCGAAGTCGAGGAGCTCGTCGGCGTAGTCCGTGATGGCGAAGAACCACTGCTCCATCATCCTCTGTATGACGGGTTGGCCGGTGCGCTCGTCCTTGCCGTCGATGACCTGCTCGTTCGCCAGCACCGTTTGCAGGGTCTCCGACCAGTTGACCAGGGCTTTGCTCCGATAGGCTATGCCTGCCTCGAACATTCGCTTGAAGAACCATTCGGTCCATCGGTAGTACTCGGGATCGCAGCTCACCGTTTCGCGTTCCCAGTCGAACATCGCCCCCATCGTCCGCAGCTGGATGCGCATCCGCTCGATGTTGTCGTAGGTCCATGGCCACGGGTGGATGTTGTTTTGCACGGCGGCGTTCTCGGCGGGGAGGCCGAAGGCGTCGAAGCCCATCGGGAAGAGAACGTTGTACCCCTTCATCCGCATGAACCGGGCCCGGGCGTCGGACGGTGTCATGGCATACCAGTGGCCGATGTGGAGGTCGCCCGACGGGTAGGGGAGCATCGTGACTGCGTAATGCTTGGGCCGTGACCAGTCGACCTCGGCTCGATAAAGGCCCTGTTCCTCCCAGGCCTGCTGCCACTTGGACTCGATTGACTTGTGGTCGTATGCCATCTCTCTACCCCGTATTGAGCCGACAATGGTAGGAGCCTTCGCACCGGCTGCGGTTGATCGGCCGACCTTGGCCGACGGCCTGTCTAGCCTCACGCTGTGAAACGCTCCTTTGTCGCAGCCGAAGGCCTGGCCGCCGCCGGGGTCGATCGGGAATGGCTGGCTCGGGTGCTGACGCGAGTCGACCCGTCACAAGTGCCGGTGCGGCTGGCTCCGCGGTGGTTCCGGGCCCTATGGGCGCGAGGGATCGTTGCCGTCGCCATGCCGTGGGCGGTGTACTTGACTCCGCCGATGATGGATCGATACGAAGCGGCAACCGACTCGTCCGCCCTCGGCCGGTTGCTGGTCCACGAGCTGGTCCACATCGAGCAATTCCGCCGGCTGGGCGCAGTCCGCCATGTCGCCCAATATGCCTTCGACTACTTGCGGGGGCGGCTGCAGCGCAAAGGCCATTGGGCGGCGTATTCCGCGGTCCGGCTCGAGATCGAAGCGAGGGGCGTGGCCGCCTTCGTCATGGAAGGCCCCCGGTGAGCGACTTCGAGGTGCCCGAAGCTTCTGACCTGTCGAACCTCCCTCCACCACAAGGGCCCCCGGCTGGGGAGCAGCCCCGCGACGCCTACCTGCCCCATAGCAACTGGAGCTACGGCCACATCGCCATGGTGCTGGCGTTCGGCATCATCGTCGGTCCGCTCCTCGCCTTGATCACCATCGGGGTTGTGGGCGGTAGCAGCGCGATCGACGACGTCTCGCCACTCGCCTTGCTGGCGGCGCAGGCAGTGGCCAGCCTCGTCGCCGTCGCCGTAGCCAGCCGGTTTCGCGGTTCGAGATCATGGCGAATCGACTTCGGTTTCAAGATCGAAGCGAGGCACGTGTGGGGTATCGCCGCCGGCATGGTTCTGCAGGTCGCAGTGGCATTGCTCACGCTGCCGCTCGTCCAGCTGTTGTCTGAAGACGACGGCCCGCAGCAGGAGATCGCCCGGCTCGGCGCGGAGCTGACGAATTGGGAAATCGCACTCTTCGCCCTGCTGGTCGCCGTCGTAACGCCGGTCTTCGAGGAGATCGTCTATCGGGGCATGCTGCTGGGGCGACTCGTCAAGTCGATGAGTCGACGCAACGCGGTCCTCATCTCGAGCGCCGTATTCGCGCTGACGCACCTGCTCGACCCGAACGCCATCCTCGTTGTACCAGGCCTGTTTCTCGTCGGGCTGGCTCTCGGTTATCTGGCGCTTCGGGCGGGAAATATCGGCTTGCCGATCTTCGCCCACATGGGCACCAACGGGCTGGCAGTCCTCTTCCTGGCCTACGGCGAGGAATTGCAGGAGCTCTCCGAAACGGTGGAAGCCGTGCTCATGCCCCTCCTGTTCTAGTCGCCAGGGGTCTAGATCCGGCGGGAGCCGTCGGCTAGAACTCGTACTGCGGAGTCGGCGATGGCGGACGATAGGTAGCGCCATCGATTCGAACAGACAGCGGGTTGCTGCGGTTCTGGTTGCAGCGACGCTGGCCGCGGCCGCCTTCTTGTACTACGGGCAGCCGGCGACGAACGCCGTGGCGCCACCGGCCCCGGCCGTCACTACCGACACGGGACGGATCACCGTGCACGTGTCGGGCGCGGTGGCGTCACCGGGCCTGGTGGAAGTGGCGCGCTCGGCTCGAGTTGCCGACGTGATCGCCGCCGCCGGGGGAACCACCGCAGACGCGGCTCCGGGACGCGTCAACCTGGCGGCTCCCGTGCGCGACGGTGAGCAGATCGTCGTGCCGTCCGCGACCGCGCCCGATGAGGTGCCGATGGCAGCCGATGGGCGGGTGCGGCTCAACACTGCCGACGCCGCCGAGCTGGAGCAGATTCCCGGAGTGGGCCCGGTGCTGGCGGGGCGCATCATTACGGCCCGGGACAGTGTCGGTGGCTTCGCCACCGTTGAGGATCTGCTCGACGTCGCCGGGATCGGTGAAGCCAAGCTGGCGGCGCTCCGTGACCATGTGGTAGTGCCCTGAATCTGCGGTGGCCGCGCGGGATCGGGCGAACCGGGTGCGTGGTCGCGTCGGTGACCGCCCTGGGCGCGGCCTTCGGGTTCGGCGGCGCCGCTGGGGTGGCGGCTGCCGCGATTGCCGCGGCCGCCCTCTTCCTCGGGCGCCAGATCACGCTCGCCGCAGTGCTGCTGCTGGCCACCGCGGCCGGCGTGGGGGCGGCGGTCCGCACCATCCCGACGCCGGTGGCGCCCGAAGGCAACGGGACCGTCGCGTTCGAAGCGATTGCCCAGAGCGATCCGGCCCCGGCGGGCGCGTTCGGCGGCGGATGGAGCTTCGTGGTGCGTCCAATCGGCGGGGGCGCCGCAGGGGAGGCGTCGTTGGCGGTAACCACGGCCGCGCGCCCCGACCTCATGGTCGGGGCCCGGGTGCACGTCGTCGGCCGGCTCACGATGCGGGTGGGCCGCCTCCACCGGCGGCCGATCGCGGGCCGCGTCGCCGCCCGGGGATTCGAGGTCGTCGAGCCGCCGGGGGGCGTCATCACCTATGCCAATGCACTGCGGTCGCGTGTACTGGGCGAGTTCCCGGCGACCGACCAGGCGGGCGCCCTCATGCGCGGCTTCCTGATTGGGGACACTTCTTCGATAGGGGCCACCGAGCTCGAGGACATGCGGCGCACCGGTCTGTTGCACTTCGTCGCAGTATCGGGCGGCAACGTCGCAATCTTCCTGGGCGGCGTGTGGCTTCTCCTCGGCCTGATCCCGATGGGGCCCCGGGTGCGGGCCGGGGTGGGCCTGGTCGGCGTCGGCCTGTTCGTTCTTGTCACGCGGTGGGAGCCTTCGGTGTTGCGCGCCGGCGTGATGGTCGGGCTGCTGCTCGCCGGCCGGGTGGTCGGGGTGCCGGTGGACGCCTGGACCGCGTTCGGTGGAGCCGCCACCCTGCTGCTGCTGACCGCTCCGCAACTCATCTTCGATGTTGGGTTTCAGCTCTCGGCCCTGGCCACGGCCGGGCTTCTGCTCGGCTCCCACCTCTGGAGTGAGCGGCGGCCGGCTCCGGTGTGGCGCTCGCTCGGAGCCACCGTTGCGGCCCAACTGGCCGTCACGCCGCTTCTGTTGTGGCATTTCGGATCGGTGCCGGCGTTCTCGGCGCTCGCCAACGTGATCGCGGCGCCGCTGGTGGCTTTGGGCACGGCAGCCGGGTGGGGCCGGGTCTTCACCGGGGCACCCGGTCTCGATCAGGGGGCCGAGATGACGGCGCATCTCGTGCTGCGATTGGCCGACTGGGCGGCGCAGCTGCCCCAGGTCGGCCTGATGGGCGTGCTCGGTCTGCTCGGGTTTCTGGTCGTGTTGCGCTGGCGGGCCCCGGTCGGGATCGCCGTGGCGGCAGCGGCCGTAATCGCCTCGTCGATCACGCCGGGGGCGCCGCCGGTGCCCGCCGCCGTCTTCCTCGACATCGGGCAGGGGGACGCCGTCCTGCTGCGGTCGCCGCAGGGACAGGTGGTTGCCGTCGATACCGGGCCCGACCCGGTGGCCTATCGGGCGGCGTTGCGGCGGCATGGAGTTGGCCGCATCGATCTGCTGATCCTCACCCACAGTGACAACGACCACATCGGCGGCGTGGCCGCGTTGCCGGGTCGGGTCTCGGTAGATCGCGTCTGGTATCCGGATTTCTCCGCTGCGGAGCCGTGGGCCGACCTCCTCGATGAGCTCGATGCTCCGGCGGCAGCCGTCACCGCCGGCACCACCGTGACGATAGGGATGTTCCATCTCGAGGTGCTGGGCCCCGCGAGGCGTTTTGCCGCCGACAACGACGGCTCGGTTGTCGTCTGGGCCTCGGCCAACGGGCATTCATTGCTGCTCGCCGGCGACATCGAGAGTGTTGCCCAGCTGGAGTTGCCGAGCCTCCGCCCCGATGTACTCCTCGTCCCCCATCACGGCTCGGCGACAACCGACCTCGACTGGCTGGCGGCCACGGTGGGGCCTCTGGCGGTAATCAGCTACGGGGAGAACAGCTACGGCCACCCGTCGTCCCGGGTCGTCGACGTTCTGGAAGAGGCGACGACCCGCGTCCTTCATACCGAGGAGGGCGATGTGACCGTGCGGCTCGAGCCATCCGGGCTATTCGCGAGGAACTCAGGAGTCGTCACCCGCCATAGCCCAGCTCCGTCCGTAGGTCCACGGCGTGGCGCGCTTGGTGTAGATGGTCTGGTAGACGGATATGGCCCCGGCCTCGAAGGCCGTTGCCGACCCTGCCATGTACGTTCGCCAGATTCGGTAGGTGCGCTCGTTGGCGGCTGCCACGGCCAGCTTGTGGTTCTCTTCGAGTTCTGTGACCCAGTGGTGCAGGGTGAGCGCGTACGACTGGCGGAGGCTCTCGCTGTCGCGGGCTTCAAAGCCGGCTTCTTCGGCGGTTCGTAGGCTGTCTTCCAAGGGAAGCAGCTCGCCATCGGGGAAGACATACGTGTTGACGAATGAGGCCTTCTTCCGCTCGAACCGGCGGGGGCGGGAGCGGGTCGTGATGCCGTGGTTGAGCAGGGCCCCATCGGCGGTCAACAGGCCGTGGAGCTTGGTGAAGTACGTATCGAGCTCACTGCCTCCGACGTGCTCGAACATTCCCACGGAAGCAATGGCATCGAACTCACCGGTGACGTCCCGGTAGTCCTCAACCTTGATGGTCACGCGATCGCGCAGCCCTTCCTGGCGCACTCGGAGCTTCGCCTCGGCCGCCTGCTCCGGGCTTAGAGTCACGCCGACGGCTTGAACCCCGTAGTGAGTCGCCGCGTGGCGCACCAGGGCCCCCCAGCCACAGCCGACGTCGAGCAGGCGCTGGCCCGGCTGCAGCTGCAGCTTCCGGCAAATCAGATCGAGCTTGCGCTGCTGAGCGTCGGCGAGCGACTCGCGCGGATCGAGGAAGTAGGCACACGAGTAGACCATTTCCGGGTCGAGAAACAGCTCGAAGAACTCGTTGCCGGTGTCGTAGTGATGGCGCACGGCCGTCCCGTCGCGGCCCAATGAGTGGATACGCCCCCTGATTGCGGGACGGACTGCCTCCTTGCGGCGGCTGTCGGCAGGCAGCCGCCGCAGCAGGTTCATCAGTTGCAGGACGGCGCGCGGCGAAGAGCGCAGAGGGTCGAGCTCGGCGCCCCACCGCATCAGTCCGAACATCTCGCCCTCGATATCGATGTCGTCATAGACGTAGGCCTCGCCGAACACGAGATCCGACGGGGGAAATAGCGCAGCCCTGAGCGAGCCCGGATGGCGCAGTACAATCGTGGTGGCGGCGTCAGTGCGGCCCCATGTTTCCCCGGTCCATGTTCGCATCGCGGCGGGTTCCACCGACGACTTCGACACGAGGAGGTCGTAGATCTGCTTGCTGATCGCCAGAGCATCACTCATCGGTTTCCCACCTCCGCTGTGACTCGCGTCCTGGTCCAATTCTAGATGAAGTCGCTTTCACGGCGCCCGCAGCAACGCCCCGGCCAGGCTCTAACCTCGTGCTATGAAGTCAGTTGTGCTGGTGAGTGGTCCTCATGATGCCGGCCCCGGCGAGCGAGAAGTGATGCTGCAGCGGGCCACGACGGTTTTCGAGCAATTCGCAGTCGATGAAGTGACCCGCATCGACGTTCCGGGCCGGGGAGCCGGCGAGGAGCAGTCCGATTCGGGAATACGTTTACCGGTGCAAAGCCTGATCCCGGCCCTCCAGAGCGGCTCCCTCTTCGGTGACCGTATCGGCGTGCTCGTCGTCGATTCCCAGTGGTTGTTGAAGGCGGAGGCAGAAGTGATCGCCGAGGTGCTGGCCACCGTCGACGAGGCTGCCGTGATCGCGGTCTTCGTCGCCTCCGGCAGCGTGACCGCCCCACTGAGCAAGACGCTCAAGGCCCGGGCCGAGCAGATCGCGATCAAGCGACTCACCGAACGATCGACGCAAGATTGGCTGACCACCGCCGCTCGGGAACGCCACATCCGGCTCGGCGACGGCGCGGTCGAGGCCTTGGTCAAGGTGTTCGGGACCGATGTCGGCTCGTTGGGCCGGGCTCTGGATCAGCTCGCGATCGACCACGATGTGGTCACCGGAGACGAGGTCGCCGAACGGTTCAAGAACCGCCCCGATGAGCCGGTGTGGATGTACGGCGACGCCGTCAGTCGGGGCCATGTCGGAGACGCGCTGCGCCGTCTCGGTGATTTCCTGCACCACGAGCACCCACTCGTGTTGCTCGCCTACCTCAACAACGACTTGCGCCGGCGGGCGCTGGCCGCAGCCGCTCCCGACTACGAGACGTTCGTGGCACAAGACGGCGGCCGGGCCGGTTACGCCCTGGAGAAGGTGTGGAAGGCTCGCAACCGCACCAAGGGGGAGGACTTGCGCCGGGCCGTCGACGCCCTGGCGCGGGCCGACCTGGCGCTCAAGTCGCAGCCCGAGGCGACCCATCGGGTGATGCTGGAGCGCCTCACCGTGGCCCTGTGCCGCTGGTATGGGGGAGCCCGCCGCTAGCGGTCAGAGGTCGAGGCGCGACGCGGCTTCGTTGCACGGGATCGCGGCATTCTCCGGATCATGGGCCGCCAGGAATGCCTCGATCTCTCCGCTCGAGGTGATCCACGTCGTGGCACCATCGTCGCTGGTGGCGAACACGATTCCGACCAGGCGGTTCTCATTGTCGTAGGCACCGGCGCCTGAGTCGCCGGTGGTTGTGACGGCGGCGAGCTCGTAACCCAGGCGCTTGTGACGCTCGTTGCCGAGGATCTCTTCGATCGAGATGCGGACTACGTCTGTGACCTCGAACGGAACCGTTCCCGAAGCCGCGCCGCCGACGATGCGGCCGCCGTCACCTCTGCCGGCAGATGAGACCGCGACCGGCGGCACGCCGTTCTCGTGAACGCGCAGGACGGCGAGATCCAATTCGAGGTCGGCGGCCGCGACCACGGCATCGACCGCGCCGGCGTCGCCGAGCGTGACGGCGATGTCGTCCGCCCGCGCCACCAGGTGCGCCACGGTGAGCACCAGGCCGTCACCAACGGCAACCCCCGACCCGGTGCGGTCCGCGGCGAACCCGCAGCCCGTGGTCTCAATGCGCACGGCCCGGGCGGCTGGATCGAATCGCACTGCGGAGGTCGGCTCCGTTGTGCCACCCGGTTCCGGGGCACACCCGGCGGCCACCAACGCAACCATTGCCGCCGCCAGCCAGGTAGTCACTCGTCCGTTGCGGATGAGACGGCCTTTCGCATTCCAGTGCTCCGAAGAAGCGATTGTTGTAACGTGAGAAAGCTAATGCACTGGACGCCGGGAGGGGCGATTGAGCGACGCGGGCTCGGATCCCGACATCACTTCGGCTGCTGAAGAGCTGCTGGAGACCCTCACCAAGCATCGCGCGGAAGCCGAGCCGATTGAGGTTCCCAAGGGCATCGTCGGCTGGCTGTATTGGCTGCGGCAGGGTATCGAAGCGGTGACAACGCTCACCGGCAAAGCGTCGTGGATCCTCGTTTGGGTCGTCTTCGTGCTCGGCCTGTTCAACGTGGTCACCCGATACATAGCGAGGTTCATCGAGAGGGACATCATCGTCGGCGAGATCTTCGACTTGCAGTGGATGCTGTTTGGCGCCCTGTTCCTCCTCGGTCTCAACTACGGAGTGCGCGAGGGCGTCAATCCCCGGATCGACTTCTGGTGGGCCGACTTCTCGAACAAGAAGAAGGCCGTGATCGATCTGGTCGTCCACGTGTTTCTGTTCCTGCCGTTCCTGTGGATGGCGATAGGAGTCCTCTGGAAATACGCGCTTACGGGCATGGGCAGGTCGTTCGACGGTTCTTGGTCGACTTGGAAGGTGTGGGAGATCTGGGAGCAGTCGACCGATGCGGGAGGCCTTCCGCGGGGACCGATCAAGCTGCTGATCCTCATCGGGATAATCTTGATGGCAACCCAGATCATCGCCGAGGTCATCAAGCAGATTCTGGTCCTGTTGGGACACGAGGAACTCGCCGGAGTGGCCGCCTACGAAGCACCGTTGCGGGTGGAGTAGATGGATACCGGCGTCGTCCTCTCGCTCGTGATGTTCGCCATCTTCCTGGCGTTGATCCTCATCGGGTACAACGTCGCGTTCTCGTTCGCCTCGACCGCGCTCCTTTTTTCGTTTATCGGAAACCTGACCGGTACCTTCGAGCCCAACACTCTCAACGTGCTGCCGGGCCGGTGGTTCGGCGCGGTGTCGGACCCGACTCTGCTGGCAGTGCCCTTCTTTGTGTTGATGGGAGCAATCCTCGAACGATCGGGGCTGGCCGAACGGCTGCTCACGGCCATCGGGATGCTGCTCGGGTCGATCAAGGGAGGCGTCGCCGCCGCCGTCGTGCTTGTGGGTACGTTGCTGGCAGCCGCCACCGGCGTTGTAGCGGCCACGGTGATCGTGATGGGTCTGCTGTCTCTGCCGACCATGGTCCGCCTCGGCTACGACCACAAGCTCGCCACTGGTGTGATCATCGCCTCCGGAACGCTGGCGCAGCTGCTGCCGCCGAGCCTGGTGCTGATCCTCCTCGCCCAGCAGATGGGTGTCGGGATCCTCGGATTGTTTGCCGCGGCTCTGCTCCCGGGGCTCATTCTCAGCGCGCTCTACGCTGCCTACGCCATCGGGATCTCGTACCTCCGGCCCGGGACGGGCCCGGCGATGTCCGCTGAGGAGAGGACACTGAGCGGAAAAGTCCTGGCACTCGAAGTGCTGTTCTCCGTCGTGCCGATCATCATGCTGATCGTCGGAGTGCTCTTCTCAATCTTCCAAGGAATCGCGACACCTTCGGAATCGGGAGCAGTTGGCGTCTTTGGTGCCCTGCTTCTCGCCGTGCTGGCCTATTGGTTCGACAAGATCCTGATTCGAGCCGGCGCCACCCACATCACGCCCCGGTGGCGATTGACCCCCAAGGCGCTGCGAGAAGCCGCCAAATCGACGGCCAACATCAGCATCCTCGTCATGACGCTGCTGTTCGCGTCGTCGTTCTTCTCTCTCATGTTCCTCCAGCTCGGCGGGTCCGACGCAACAGCCGATTTCTTGGCGAGCATCGGTGGCGGCAAAACCGGCTTCGTGCTCGTGGCGATGGTTGCGGTCTTCCTGCTCGGGATAAACCTGGAGTTTCTCGAGATCACGTTCATTGTTGTCCCCATCTTCCTGCCGGCGATGGAGGCGCTTGGCTTCTCGATCCAAGAGAAGCTCTGGTTCACAGTGATGATGGCCGTGAACCTCAATATGGCATTCATTTCACCCCCAGTTGGCTTCTCGCTCTTCTATTTACAGAGCGTGGCGCCGCCCGAAGTCAAGACCGCAGACATCCACAAGGGCGCAATCCCGTTCATGGTGCTCCAGGGGATTGCCCTGGTTGTCCTGGGCTTTTTCCCCGGGATCGTCGAAGCCTCCTTCAACCTGTTTGTACCGAGTGGATGACATCGGTGAACTCAAACTGCTAGAAATGGCCCACGATCCCAGGAGGAGCGCAGACTATGAGTGACTTTCAAGCTACTGAAGAGGTCCCAACCGACGAGGCTGCCCGGCGCGAGGGCTTCAGCCGCCGCGATTTCATCAAGACCGGTGTTGGCGTAGCAGGACTGGCGGCCGCCGGGTCGATTCTGGCGGCGTGCGATTCTGGCGACGGCGATGGCACATCAACCACCGCCGCAGTCGACGATACGACCGACGTCACCGAGGCGATTCTCTCTCAGTCTGACCTCCCGGAGCTCGACTGGCAGATGACCACCAGCTGGCCGGGTTCCCTGATCGGGACGATTGGGGCGGGCGCCCAGATCTTCGCCGACGAACTGCTGAGGATATCCGGCGGCAAGTTCAAGATCACCCCCCGGGTTGCCGGCGAGATCGTGGGCGGCCTGGAAGTCCTGCCTACGGTGCGCGACGGCGGTGTCGAGGCCGGGCATACTGCCTCCTACTACTACGTCGGCATCAGCCCCGTCACGCAGTTCGGCACTGCCGTGCCGTTCGGCCTCACTTCCCGTCAGCAGAACGCATGGCTCTATGAGGCCGGCGGCCTCGAGATGCTGCGTGAGTTCTACGCCTCGGAGTTCGGGCTTATCCAGTTCCCGGCTGGCAACACCGGCGTGCAGATGGGCGGCTGGTTCACCAAGGAGATCAACTCGATCGCCGATATTGCCGGCCTCAAGATGCGGATCCCCGGTCTGGCGGGGCGCTCGTTCAACAATCTCGGTGCTGAGCAGGTGACTGTCGCCGGCGGCGACATCGTCGCTTCGATTGAGACCGGCGCCATCGACGCGGCCGAATGGGTGGGACCGTACGACGACCTCATTCTCGGCCTGGGGGAGCTGGGCACCGACGTGTTGTTCAACTATCACCCGGGGTGGTGGGAGCCGGGCAGCAGCCTTGAAGTGCAGCTTCCGCTCACGCTGTGGAACGGGTTGCCGGAGGAGTACCAGGCCGCGGTCGAGAATGCGGCCAAGGCGGCCAACATCGGCACCATGGCCAAGTACGACGTGCTCAACTCGGACGCATTGGCGCAAGTCAAGGCTGTCGCCGAGATCAGGGAATTCCCCGATGATGTGCTGACCGCGTTCAAGACCGACTTCGAGACGGTGCTCGATGACGTGGCCGCCGGCGACCCTGCCTTCGCCGAGATTCTCGCCCCGTGGCGCGAGTTCCGCGACAAGGTGCAGGAGTGGCACTCCCTCGCCGAGTCGTCGAGGCTCCGGGCTGCGCTGCTCTAGGGAAGATCGTCTAACTGAACCAGGTGGGGCGGGTCGCGAGGCCCGCCCCACTCTTGTTGTACCGCCGCGGTTGCGCTTCAGCGGGTGTCGGTTGGGCCGGCGGCGGCCATCCGGCCCATTGCCTGCTCGGAGCTGCGGGGCACCGT
>CAMYJM010000018.1:14746-20708 GCA_947258635.1 uncultured Acidimicrobiaceae bacterium | reverse complement strand
CCGGCGGCGAAGACCGGGATGATCCCGGCGGCGCGCCAGTTCTGGACCGTCTCCAGATAGAAGGTATCGCCGGGTCCGCCACCCCATGAGTTGTTGACGATGTCGGGACGCATGGCGGGGTCGGGGTTCTCGCCGTTGAGGTCGGTCGGCGCCAGGATCCATTGGCCCGACGACAGCAGGGCCTGCTCGGAGCATCCGAAGTCCTCACAGCCCTTGGCGGCGATCCACTGGGCGCCGGGAGCCACGCCGATGTCCGGCGTCAAGGGGCCGGGACCGTCGCCGCCCACCATCGTCCCCATGGTGTGGGTCCCGTGCTCAACGTTGTCGCACGGCACGCCGCCGCAGACGCCTGTCGGATCCCACCAGTTGTAGTCATGGACGAACCCGGCGCCGCCGGCGTTGCCACGGTACTGGGAGGCAAGGGCAGGATGCGTGTAGTCGACTCCGGTGTCGACATTGGCCACTACGACGCCGCCACCGAGAATGCCTTCGGCCCACGCTTGGTCTGCCCCGATCCGGGCAACTCCCCACTCGGGATCTCCTGCGGCAACCGCGACGGCTACGCCCCGTGCAACCGGCCGCACGAGCGGATAGATGCGTTCCGGTCTGATCTCTTTCACTCCGGGAAGGCGGGAGAGCCTTTCAACGAGCGTCTTGCCACCCTCGACGATCATCACGTTGCGGAACCAGAACGCGTCTGCGGTGGCCCCCTCGGTGGCGACGATCTGCATGGCGTCGCCCTGGGACCTCTTGGCCGTCTTCTGCAGCGCGTCGATGACTGCTTGACCTCGGGCGGTGAAATCGTCGAGGGCGGCCGCCTTGGTGAGGTCGGGTCGCGCCGCGAATTCGACGACAAACCGGGCCGTCTCTTCGACTTCGAGCTCTGCACGCAGCTTGCCGTCGATGATGTCGGCCGGGTTCGGCTGAGATGCAGTGGTGTCCGCAGACGATGGAATCACGTCCTGCGAGCTCGCGGCGATCAGGGGGCGCTCCGGCACCGCCGCCATGGCGGCGACCTGTCCGGCTAGTAGCGCCACTGCCACCACGGCCATGAACCGCAGCTTTGGCTTCATTGGGAGGCCTTTCTAATGGGCCCCGTCGACGAGCGTTCGGAGGAATCGAGGTCGAACGAGGAGCTTTCTATTTGGTCAGACGATTATACGCTAGCAAGATATCAACAAGATTGTAGTTGGTCAACAGATAAAAATGTGCGATGATTCAGGAATCGCGCAGAGTTGTGGGGCGGGGACTGACGGAAGACATCGACCGCATGGACGAATACACCTCGATGGTCTCGGAAGGCTGGCGCCGGCTCTTCCCGGAGCTCGATCTCGCCCCATTCGACACGGGGATTCGCGCCTTACGGCTCGGGCGGCTCGTCGAAAAGGCTATGGACACCGCGGCGACCGAACGGGGGCTGGTTGTCGGCGGAGACTATGAGGTGCTCGGCGCCTTGCGGCGGGCCCACCCCGAACCCCTACAGCCGGCGGCGCTCGCCCAGCGAACCATGATCACCACCTCGGGCATGACAGGGCGCCTCGACCGTCTCGAGAGCGAAGGGTTGGTCGAACGCCGCCAGAACCCGTCGGATCGGAGAGCAGTTGACATCCACATCACTCCCAAGGGGCGGAGAACCGCGGATGAGATCTTCCAGGGGATAGTGGCGGCCGTGTCGGACATGTTCGGTTCGCTGGACCCGGCCGAGCTGGCAACGTTGTCGGCAGCCTTGCGGTCGTCGCTCGTCAGCCTGGGCGACACGCTTTCGCCTTCCGACTGAATCGGGATGACGGTCCCGGGCTCACGCCTCGACCCGCGGCTTGCCGGATATCACTCGCTGCACGTAGCGGCCGGCGCGAATCGGTTCGGCGGCGACGGCCGCCAGCGCGCCGCCGATCAGAGCGCCGGTAATCCCCGGTGTCCCCGCATCCGATCCGGCGAGATAGAGCCCACGGATCGCCGTGCGCGGCACCAGGGTTCCATCGGTGAACCGCTCCGGCTCGGTGCCCAGCCCGTATATCGACCCGCGGAAGGCGCCCGTGAAATGGCTGGTGGACAGCGGAGTCGAGAGCTCGACGTGATCGACGTATGGCCCCAGCCCGGGGTAGCGCTCCAAGTATTGCTCGAGCAGGGCATCCGTGATCCGCTGCTTGAAATCGTCATAGCCGCCGCCCCGCTTGCTCCAGCGGGTTCCCAGCCAATTCGAGAATGACTCCCAAGGCACGAACGTTATGGCCTCGCCGGTATGACGCTGCTGCTCGCCCGCGTCGTGGACCGGGTCCTTGGTCGAAGGGAAGCTGCAGAACATCACCGGAGCCTTCTCCAATGGCTTCGCCGGATCGATCTCCCAGTTGGCGCTCTCCACTTCCCATGTGTCGTAGTACCACTGGCAGAAGCGCTCCGCCCCCAATCGTGTGATGTCGGCCCCGGCGAAACCGAGATAGAGCGAGACGTGGGCCGGGCCGGCGGATCGGTACGCCGCGTTCCACGATCGAGGCGCACGGTCGCCGAGCATGGCGGCGGTGAGCGGAGCGCCGGCGGCGCTGATCACCTGCTGGGCCGCGATCTCGGAGCCGTCGTCGAGCCGGACGCCCGTGGCCCGCCCGCGACGCACGAGGATCTCGGCGACCGGGCGGCGGACGCTCGCCCATCCGCCTGCTTCGGCCACCGTTTGCAGCAGGGCCGGGGCGATGCTGGCCGCGGTGCCTACCGGGTAGTAGGCGCCGTGGATGAAGTGCTGCACCATCAATGCGTGCATCGCGAACGACGACCGGGACGGTGGAGCCCCGTAGTAGCCCCATTGGGCGGAGAGGACCGAACGCAGTCGAGGATCCGCGACCACCGACGCCAGCACGTCTTGCGTGGTTGCCGCAAGGTGAGGCAGGACCGCCTCGGCCGCTTTCTTGTGACCACGCGGGGCCAGGTACCTGGGGAGTGCTCGCAGCTGGAGGTACTTGCCGGCCGCCCGCGCCACGTTCTTGACGAGCGCGAGATACTCGTCGATGGCCTGCCGCTGGTCCGGGAACGACTCCGCCAGGGTTGCTCGGAAGGCTTGCGGCGAATCCGGGAACTGGATGGTGAACCCGTCGGGAAAGTTGAACTCGTCGTAGATCGGGCCGACGGGCTCCCATTGCAGGCGTCCGTCCGTGAGATGGCCCAACATGCGTCCGGGAAAGCTGCGGTCGGTCATCTCGCCCACAATGTGGACGCCGACATCCCATCGGTAACCCGGCCGCTTGAAAGTCTGGGTGAAGCCACCGGGGATGGCGTGCCGCTCCAGCACCAGAACGCGCTTGGCGAGTTTGGCCAGCACGGCTGCGGCCGCCATGCCGCCGATTCCCGATCCGATGACGATGGCGTCCCAGGGGCCTTCCGGGATGTCGTGGCTCCACGGACGCGGTGCCGCCTGCGGTGCGTTGGCCGCCAACGGCCTTGGCTCGCTCAAGCCTCTCGGCCCTCCTTGTCCGGCGCCGCCCACCCTACGCCGTCGGCGGGATCGCCCGCCATCGGCGCCGGAGCCGGCGGCGCCACTATCCGTCGCGTAGGTCCAACGGCCCTAGGTTTCGCGGGCGGAAGCGCTCATACTGGAGTTCAAGACGAGGAGAATCGCCATGGATGCGGGTGGCGCTACTCGCACCGAGCTACTGGCCCGTCGGGCACAGGTGGCGCTTGCCGAGCATGGTCGAGACCTCCTCCAAGACAAGCGCGAACAGCTCATGGCCGAGTTCCGGGCCACCGCACAGCAGGTCCTGGCAGGCAGCGACGCACTCCGGGCAGCCGGCGCCGCAGCTCGGATAGCGCTTGATCGGGCCAATGCCCGCGACGGCCCGGAGGCCGTCGCCTCTGCGGCGTTCGCGGCTACCGGTCATGTAGAGGTCGAGGCCACTGTCGGATCGATCATGGGTGTCCGGGTTCCTCGGATCGAACATCGCCCCATTGGCCGCGCACTCCTCGCCCGCGGATACAACCTCGCTTCGACTAGTCCTCGCATTGACGAACTGGCCGAGAGGTTCGAGGCCGAGGTCGACCTCGTGCTGCAGGTCGCGGCGGGCGAAGTGCGGCTCCGCCGGCTCGCTGCCGAGATCGCGGCCACGACCCGGCGGGTCAATGCTCTCGAGCAGGTGGTTATTCCTCGCCTGATTGCCAGCCGCAATCGTATCCAGCGGGTTCTGGAGGAACGGGAGCGGGAGGAGCACTTCCGTCTCAAGCGCGCCCAGATGCGCCGCGGCCGGCACTCGAGGTCGCGCTCATGATGTCCGATCCACTCAACGAGATCCTTCAAGTCGAACGATCGGTCGCGGCCGCAATCGGTGCGGCCCGGGAGGAGGCTGCCGTCGCTGTCACGGAGGCCCGTCGCCAGGGCGAGCGACTCGTCGAAGCTGCCCGAGCACGCGGCAAGGAGCTGGCCGACCAGCGGTACGAAGAGGGCCTCGCCCGAGCCCGCGACGAGGGGGACCTCATCCGCAGCACAGCAGACGAGAAGGTGGCCAGGCTGCGTCGTCAGGCCCAGGCCCATGTTTCCCCGGCCGTAGATCTCGTCATGGCCACTGTGCTTCCTTCACCCGAGGAGACCTGACGTGCTCGAGCCCATGATCAAGATCGAGATAGTGGGCCTGCGGGAAACGCTCGATACGACCATGGCTTGCCTGCAACGCCTCGCTTCGGTTCAGCTGTTGGACGCCGCATCTGAGCTCGGCCTGAAGCCCGCACCGCAATCGGCGGAGGAAGGGGAGTTGGGGGAGAGTGCCCGATTGCGTCGTATGCGCACCCAGCTCGACGCTCTCATCGCTCTCGGCCTGGTCCCGCCGGCGCCGGATGGCGAGGACGCGGCCGGGGTGGGCCTCGATGAAGTGTCGGAGGAACTCGATGAGCTGGCGCCCTCTGTCGAGCCCCTGATCGCCACAATCGACGAGCTGGAGTCCGAACGCGGCACGCTGCCGCGGTACATCGAGTCGCTGCGCCGCCTGGCCCCGCTGGTGCCCACGCTCCCGGAACTCGAAGCCTTCGAGACCGTGGCCATCCTCGTCGAACGGCGCCACGCCGCCGTAGTCGGCTGGGTGCGTGATGAGCTGACGACGCTGCTGGGCACTCGATTCGAGGTCATCTCCGACCAGGTGGACCCGGACACCGTCGGCGCGGTGCTCGTGTTCCCCCGCGACCAGTCGCGCCGCGTCCACGCCATGCTCGCCGAGCAGCAGGTGAGCCGCGTCCATCTTCCCGCCGAATACCGGAATCTGTCGCTGACGGCGGCCATCGCTTCGATGGAGCAGAGGCTGGCGGACCTGCCGACCAAGATCGAGGAGGCGCGATCGAGCCTGATGGAGCTGCTCGCGTTTCGCACTCACTGGCACGCGGCGCGCGGGCGCGTCGAGCGTCGGCTTGCCCAGCTGGACGCGTTGGGCAATGTCGGAACCACCGAACGAGCCTTCGCCTTGATCGGCTGGGTGCCGCGGCGGCAACTCGATCAACTGGCGACAGCGCTCCAGTCCGACGTGGGGGCTCAGGTCCTCCTCACCGATCGGGAGGCGGCTCCGGATGAACAGCCGCCAACTCTGCTCACGAACCCGGGTCCCGCACGTCCTTTCGAGCTGTTCGTCGGGATGCTGGCCCTCCCGCGCTACGGGACTTTCGACCCCACCGTGCTCATGGCCCTCTTCATGCCGTTCTTCTTCGGGCTGATGCTCGGCGACATTGCCTACGGGCTGCTCCTCTTCGGGCTGGCGACCTGGGCGAGGCGGCGCTGGGGGCCGCGTAGTCAGGTCGCCGCGGATATCACCCGGGTTCTCACCATGGGGGCGGTGTGGGCCGTAGCTTGGGGATTGGTGTTCGGAGAGGTCTTCGGTGATCTGGGCCACCGCCTGGTCGGTCTCGAGCCTCTCTGGATCGATCGCCAGGAAGCGATCGGGCCGTTGCTGCTCTTCGCCGTCGGCATCGGTGCCGCCCACATGATCCTTGGCCTTCTGCT
>CAMYJM010000018.1:0-14678 GCA_947258635.1 uncultured Acidimicrobiaceae bacterium | reverse complement strand
GCCTTCTGCTGGGTATCTGGGCCGCAGCCCACGCCGCCAATCGCCGTCTCCTTGGCGAGCGAGCCGCGATGCTGGCGGCGCTGTGCGCCCTGTTCGTGCTGGCTGGAGCGGCTGCGGATCGACTGCCGAGCGGAATGATGACTCCTTCAGTGGTCGTCGTTGTTGTGGCGTTGGCTGTTCTGATCTCGCTGCAGTGGCCGCTCGGCCTCGTCATGGGGCCACTGGACTTGATCGGCCTCGTCAGCAACGTCCTGTCGTATCTGCGTATCGCCGCAATCGGCCTGGCCTCGGTATTCCTCGCTCGGGTGGCCAACGAGCTGGGTGCGGCGGCCCCGCTTGCTCTCGGCCTCGTGATCGCGGCGCTCTTTCATGTTCTGAACCTGGCTCTCGGCACATTCAGCCCGACGATCCAGGCACTCCGCCTGCACTACGTCGAGTTTTTCGACAAGTTCTATGAGCCGGGCGGGGAACCGTTCGCACCCTTCGGCGCCACGCTGGCGGCGGAGCCCGCAACGGCCGTCCCTGCCCGCATGGCCATTGAAGTCTGATTGAGAGGAGAGGAATATGGAAACGGGGCTGTTGGGAATCGGAGCCGGGATCGCGGTGGGTCTGGCGGCCATCGGTACCGGTCTGGCCCAGGCCCGCATCGGCTCGGCCGGGATCGGTGCGATTGCGGAGAAGCCCGAGATGATCGGTCGCGTGATCCTCATGGTGGCGATTCCGGAGACGCTCGTGATCCTGGGCTTCGCGGTCGCATCCATGATCATCTTCATCCTCGGAGGGTAAGTGGCCCTCACCGACATCCTGGAGGCGCTCCGCCGGGACGGCGATGAAGAAGCGGCCTTGATAGCTGCCGAGCGCGACGCGGCCGTCGCCGCCGTCATGCGGTCTGCTCGCGAGGACGCGAGGCAGGCGGAAGCCGAGGCCAGCGCGGCGCGTGATGAAGAGCTATCCAGCGAGAGCGACGTCATCCGGCATCGGGCCGACTTGTATGTCCAGCGACGCCTCCAGGCTGCCCGCGAAGGCGTTTTCCAGGAGGTTCTCGGCCTGGCCAAGGACCGGCTGGCACGCTACCGAGAAGACCCGGCATATCCCGAGACGCTGGCGGCCCTGGTGAGAGAGTGCGCGGCATTTCTCAGAGCCCTCGAAGCGGTGTTGGTGGATCCCCGCGATGAGGAGCTGGTGGAGAAGACCATGGTTGATCTCGGCCTCGCGAAGATCCAGCCTTCGCTCGTGTGTTGGGGAGGGGTCGTGGCGCACGACGGCAGAGGAGTGTTCGTCCGCAACACGCTCGAAGAGCGACTCCAACGGGCCGAGAGCGATCTGCGCCGCCAGGTCGGCATTCTCATCCCCGGGCTCATTGAGCGGGCTCAGGCAGGAGAATCGACGTGAGCGCGGGGTACGAGTACGGCAACGCGCGGGTGCGGGCCCGCCGGGGTGACCTGCTCAACCTGGCTCGATATCAAGAACTCGTGATCCTCGATACGGATCGGCTGCTGGCGGCGCTGAGCGACACGCCGTACCGACCGGACGTCGTGACGGCCACGCCGCGATATCGCGGCACGCGGCTGCTGTACGAGGCGCTGCGGGCGAACCTGGCCAGAACGCTGCGAGAGCTGGTCACATGGTACGAGGGCGCCGCGGCCGTGCCCGTGAAGCTCGTCGTTGGACGGTGGGATCTTCGCAACGTCCGCACGATCTTGCGCGGCCAGTATGCGCGGGCCGGTCCGGACGAGATTCGCGCCGTGCTGGTGCCGGCGGGGGCGGTCGGCGAGGAGGTTCTGGGTGAACTGGCCGGTCAACCGGGACTTCGCCCAACGGTCGAGCTGATGGTCTCCTGGGGGGTTCCGACATCGACAACGGCTCACGCAGTGTCCGCAGGCCTGCGGAGCTTCGAGCTGTCGGCTGATCTTCAGGCACTCGAACGGGCCTTGGACCGGGCCGCGGCGGATCACTTGCGTCTGGCGTTGCGCGATGTCGAGCCCGAGGTTGCTCGGGTTCTCCGCGCCGAGATCGATCAGGCCAACCTGCTGGTTGCGCTCCGCTTGCGTGAAGCGAGATCAGACGGCCAGGACTGGGACGCGCTGGAGACGGCCGAGTGGTTCCTCCCGGGGGGCGCGGTACCGGTGCCGGTTTGGACGGGGGCGGCGCAGTCCGAAGACCGATCGGCCGCCGTCGCCATCGTCCTGGAAGCGCCGCTGCACCCGAGTTGGCGGCCGGCTCTCGAGCGATGGACCGAGTCGGGCGACTTGGCGGTGCTCATGGACGAACTCGACGAGACGATGACGCGACGGGCCGCGAGTATGTCCGCGACCACCGACCCGCTTGGGCCGGGGGTGCCACTGGCGTACGTGTGGGCCAAGGAGAATGAGGTCGCCAACCTGCGCACGATCGGGGCCGGCATCGCCGGCGGCGTATCGCCTGAACAAATCGAAGAGGAGCTGGTGATTCTGCAGTGAGTTCCCGATGGCACGATTGACGATGGTGGCGCCGCGTGAGCTGGCCGTTGGTTTCCGGCTGGCGGGAACCGATGTGGTTGCCGTCGACGACGCCGCGGCGACGGAAGCTGCCCTGGAGCGACTCCGTGCGGATCCCGAAGTGGGCGTGATCGGCGTGTTCGCCCCGTTCTTCGACGCCCTCGAGCCGGCCACCAGGCGGGCGTACGAGGATTCCGTGGCCCCGGTCGTCGTGGCGGTGCCGCTGGGAGTGGTCGGCACCGAGGCGATGGATCACCGGGCCCGCCTGGCGTCGCTGCTGCAACGGGCCATCGGCTATCGGATCAGCTTCGGCGAAGGCGAGGACGAATGAGTGCCACATCGGGTAGCACGGTGCGGGTGGCGGGGCCGGTCGTCGTCGCCACCGGCCTCGACGAGGCCCGGCTCTACAGCCTCGTGCGGGTCGGCAAGCGCCGCCTCATCGGTGAAGTGATCCGTCTCGACGGCGAGGACGCTGTGATCCAGGTCTACGAGGAGACGTCCGGACTACAGACCGGCTCTGTCGTCGAGGACACGGGCGTGCCATTGCAGGTGGAGCTCGGGCCCGGCCTACTCGGGCAGGTTTTCGACGGAATCCAGAGGCCGTTGCCGCCGCTGGCCATCAAGGACGGCCGGCCGTTCGGCGAGCCGTTCATCCGGAGAGGGGTTGAGATCCCTGCGCTCCCGCGGGACCGGCGCTGGGACTTCGCGCCGGCGGTAGCAGTAGGCGACATCGTCGAGCCCGGGGCACTGCTGGGAACGGTACCCGAGACCGCCATACTCGAGCACCGCATCCTCGTTCCGCCGCGAATGCGCGGAACCGTCACTCAGGTGCAGGCCGGGGAGGCGACAATCGACCAGCCGGTGGTCTGGATCGATGACCAACCGGTTCCAATGATGCGTCGGTGGCCGGTGCGCGAGCGGCGCCCGATAGCGCGGCGGCTGGACCCCGACCAACCGCTCATCACCGGCCAGCGAGTCATCGACACCCTCTTCCCGGTCGCCCGAGGCGGGACGACCACGATTCCCGGCGGGTTCGGGACGGGCAAGACCGTCCAGGAGCAGTCGCTGGCGCGCTGGGCGGCCGCCGACGTGATCGTGTACATCGGATGCGGTGAACGTGGCAATGAGCTCACAGACGTACTCAAGGAGTTCCCCGAGCTGAGCGATCCGCGAACGGGCGGACCACTCATGGAACGAACGATCCTCATTGCCAACACCTCGAATATGCCCGTCGCGGCGCGCGAGGCGAGCATCTACACCGGCATGACGATTGCCGAGTACTACCGCGATCAGGGATACGACGTCCTGGTGCTCGCCGACTCGACCAGCCGCTGGGCCGAGGCGCTGCGCGAGGTGTCGGGCCGGCTCGAGGAGATGCCGGGCGAAGAGGGCTTCCCCGCGTATCTCCCGTCCCGCCTGGCCGAATTCTACGAACGGGCCGGGGCCGTCCGCTGCCTCGGCGGCGACCGCGAAGGGTCGGTGACCGTGGTTGGAGCCGTCTCGCCGCCCGGTGCCGATTTCTCCGAACCGGTGACGCAGTACAGCATGCGTCTCGCCGGCGTCTTCTGGGCGCTCGACACGGATTTGGCCCGCCGCCGCCATTTCCCCGCGATCCATTGGACCCGCAGCTTCACCCTCTACGACCTCGGCGCCTGGTTCGGCCAGCATGTGGCGATCGACTGGGAGCGGCAACGGCGCTGGGCGCTGGAGCTGCTGCAGCAGGAGGAACAGCTGCAGAGTGTCGTGCAGCTCATGGGCGCCGATGTGCTCGCCCCAACCGAGCGAATCGTCTTCTTGATAGGGCGGATGTTGCGAGAAGACTTCCTCCAGCAATCGGCGTTCGATGTGGTCGATGCGTGCTGCTCCCTCGACAAGCAGTACGAGATGATGCGCATCATTCGGCTGGCTCACGAGACGACGCAGCGAGCGGTGCAGGAGGGAGCCGAGCCCGACCTGCTGATGTCGCTTCCCGTGTTTGCCGACGTCGCCCGAATGCGCAACTGGCCGCCGGAAGAGGTCGCGGCGCGCGCCAGGGAGCTCGAGACCCGCCTCATCGAGGAGGTGGAAGCTGTATGACCACGCCCCGGCTCGACGTCGTCGAATTCCGGACCGTCGAGTATGTGTCCGGACCGCTCGTGTTCCTCGAGGGGGTTCACGGCGTGCACTACGACGAAACCGTCGAGATCGTTGCCCCGGACGGCGGCCTGCGGCGCGGGCAAGTCCTGGAAGTGAACCGGGGCCGTGCCGTCATCGAGGTCTTCGCCGGGACCCGCGGCCTCGATGTTGCCGCCACCCGAGTACGCCTGGGCGGTGACGCCGCTCGCCTCGGCGTTGGGCTCGGGATGCTGGGCCGTATGTTCGACGGATCGGGCAACGCCGCCGATGGGGGGCCTCCGACCATGCCGGAGGCCTTCTGGGAAGTCAATGGATTGGCGATGAATCCGGCGGCACGTGACCACCCGGCGGAGTTCATCCAGACCGGGGTGTCGGCAATCGATGGTCTCAACACTCTCGTGCGCGGCCAGAAACTCCCGATATTCTCGGGCTTCGGATTGCCGGCGGCGGCCCTGGCCGCGCAGATCGCCGCCCGAGCCCATGTCGGCGGCGCCGGCGAAGAAGGTTTTGTCGTCGTCTTCGCCGCGCTGGGGATCACCCATCGGGAAGCGAGCTTCTTCCGTCGGTTCATCGAAGACAGCGGAGCGCTCGGGCGCACGGTGATGTTTCTCAACCTGGCAGACGATCCGACGATTGAGCGTCTGCTGACTCCCCGCGTCGCGCTGACCGCGGCCGAGTTCCTTGCCTTCGAGAAGGGTCTGCACGTTCTGGTGATCCTCACGGACATGACCAACTACTGCGAGGCGCTGCGGGAGGTCTCGACCGCACGCGAGGAGACCCCCGGCCGGCGCGGCTATCCGGGCTACATGTACACAGATCTGGCGTCGATCTACGAGCGCGCCGGGCGAATCCGCGACCACGTTGGTTCGGTGACCCAACTGGTGATCCTCTCGATGCCGGACGACGACATCACGCACCCGATCCCCGACCTCACGGGCTACATCACGGAAGGCCAGATCGTGCTGTCGCGAGAACTACACCGCAAAGGCGTCGAACCCCCCATCGACGTGTTGCCGAGTTTGAGCCGCCTCATGAATGCCGGCATCGGTGCAGGCAAGACGCGTCCCGAGCACCGGGAGGTGGCCGATCAGCTGTATTCCTTCTATGCGGAGGGTCGCGACCTTCGCAGATTGGTGGCGATCATCGGTGAAGCCGCCCTGTCCGCGAGCGACCGGCGCTTGCTGGCATTTGCGGACGAGTTCGAGACGCGGTTCATCCATCAGGGTGTCACCAGTCGATCCCTCGAGGAAACGTTGGATCTGGCATGGCATCTGCTGGCTCCGTTCGCCGCCGCCGACCTCAAGAGGATCCATCCGGAGACGATTGCCGTCCATAGGCAGGAAACCCCATCGCCCCAACCGGGGCTGGTGTCAGGGGCACCCGACGCCGCGGGGGCGGCGTAGCATCAGAAGCGAGGCCCAAAGGAGACGAGAATGGTTTACGGCCGAATCATCGTCGGAGCGGATGGCTCGCCGGGGTCACTGGCCGCGACGGGCTGGGCCGCGCAGATCGCCGGCACCTGTGGGGCCGAAGTAGCCCTCGTCCATGGCCTGGCTCCGCTCCTGGAGCACATGTTTTCGATCCCCCCTCTCGAGAGTGAGGTACTCGTTTCACTCGTCAAGGAGGAACTCGCCGGGCCTTGGTCGGAGCCGTTGCGGCGGGCGGCAGTTGAATATGAACCGGTGCTGGTGGAAGACTCCGCTGCCGCGGCTGTGCTCTCCGTAGCGAGACAGAAGGACGCTTCGCTGATTGTCCTGGGCAGGCACGGGCACACGCGCTGGGGGCCGCACACCATGGGTGGTGTGGTTCACAAGGTGCTCAGCGATGCGATCTGCCCGGTCGTCATCGTACCGACGTCGTGGGAAGACCGCGCGGCCGACACCTCGCCGGATATCGTCGTCGGGGTAGACGGGTCTGAGTCTTCGCTGGCGGCCATCGATTGGGCCATCCGGCATGCCGAGATCTTCGGGTTGGGAGTGCGCGCCGTCACGGGCGTGTTCACCCAGGTGAACGGCGAAGTTGCCTGGCTCGTCCCGGCCGATGATGAAAAGGCCAAGGTGAGGGCCGAGGAGGAACTTGGCCGGATCCTCGAGAAGAGCGCGTCCGGGACGGATGTAGATCTGGCAATGCGCGTGGCGGTGGGACCTGTGGGCGCAACTCTCGTCGAGGAGTCTGCAACCGCCGAGCTGATCGTCGTGGGGTCGCGGGGGCTGGGCTCGGTCGCGGCGCTTCTCGTTGGCTCAACCTCGCACTACGTGGCAACGCGGGCGTCCTGTCCCGCCGTGGTAGTGACCTGCTGAGGATGGGGCGGCCCCGAGACGATGGCCCCGCCCCCGCCCGGTATCCTTAGCTCCATGACTCTCTTGAACCCGAACAGCCATGACCGGTTCTATCCCGACGAGCGTTCCCGGGAGGTGATGCTTCAGACCATCGAGTTCTTCGAATCCAAGGGCAAAGCCCGGCTCAAAGAGGACGATCACGCTGCGGTCTGGTACCAGGACTTCCTCGACTTCGTTGCCGCCGAGGGCATCTTCGCCACCATGTGCACGCCTGCCGGCTACGGCGCGGCTGATGCCCGCTGGGACACCTGGCGCAACTGTGAGTTCGGCGAGATCCTCGGGTTCTACGGCCTGCAGTACTGGTACACATGGCAGGTCACGGTCCTCGGCCTCGGGCCCATCTGGATGTCGGACAACGAAGCGGTCAAGGAGAAGACCGCCGAACTCCTTCGCGACGGCGCCATTTTCGCCTTCGGTCTCTCTGAGCAGGCCCACGGCGCCGACCTCTATTCGTCGGAGATGACCCTCGAGCCGAGCGGTGATGGCTCGTATCGGGCGAACGGGTCCAAGTACTACATCGGCAACGCCAACGCCGCGGGCCTCATCTCTACCTTCGGCAGGCTGACCGACACCGGGGAATACTGCTTCTTCGCCGTCGACCCGGCCCGCCCCGGATTCGACTGCAAGCAGAACGTGGTCCACTCCCAGAATTACGTTGCCGAGTTCGAGCTGGCCGACTACCCGGTCACTGACGCCGACATCTTGGTGCGAGGCGACGCCGCCTGGGACGCCGCTCTCAACACCGTCAATATCGGCAAGTACAACCTCGGCTGGGCATCGATCGGGATCTGCACCCACGCCTTCTACGAGGCGATCCATCACGCCGCCCACCGCCGGCTCTACGGCATGGCGGTCACGGACTTCCCCCACGCCAAGGCACTGTTCACCGATGCCTACGCCCGCCTCGTCGCCATGAAGCTGGTGGCGCTGCGCGCCGCCGATTACATGCGCTCGGCAACTGCCGAGGATCGCCGCTATCTGCTGTACAACCCGGTTGTGAAGATGAAGGTGACCACCCAGGGGGAGGAGGTCATCAATCACATGTGGGACGTGATCGCCGCTAAGGGCTTCGAGAAGAACACCTACTTCGAGATGGCCGCCCGCGATATCCGGGCCCTGCCCAAGCTGGAGGGCACCGTCCACGTCAACATCGCACTCATCCTCAAGTTCATGAAGAACTACTTCTTCGCCCCGGCCGAGTTGCCGCCGGTGCCGCAACGCAACGACGCCGCCAACGACGACTTCCTTTTCGACCAGGGCCCCACCAAGGGGTTGTCGAAGATCCGTTTCCACGATTACGCGGCCGTTTTCGCCCGCCACGACCTGCCCAACGTCGGGATCTTCCGGGACCAGATCGACGTGCTCAAAGAGATGCTGGTCGCGGCGACTCCCGACGAGGCTCAGACCAGGGACACCGATTTCCTGCTGGCGCTAGGCGAGATCTTCACACTCGTCGTCTATGGTCAGCTCTTCCTGGAGAACGCCGAGATCTACGGGACAGAGTCCGATGTGATCGACCAGGTGTTCGACGTGTTCGTGCGTGATTTCGCCCGTTTCGCCACCCAGTTGCACGGCAAGGCCGGCACCTCCAAGGAGCAGGCCGAGTACTGCATCCGGATGATTCGCCGGCCCGCCGACGACGTTGAGCGCACCGACCGGGTCTGGACCACCCAGGTGCACGCCAAGCGCGATGCTTACGAGATGAGCCCGTAGCGGTTCAGGTGCCGGAACGCCGACGAAGGTGCGCGACCGAGGTGACGTCGTCTCGGCAGTGCCCGTTCCTGTCCTGATGCGACGCCGACTCGCGGGTAGGGAGGCGCGGGAGGCGAGGTCAGGAACTGCGGGTTCTCAACCGGCGGTGCCGTCATCAACGAGAAGGCCCTTGCATTCCCCTTCTGCCGCCTGATAGTCGGGGTCGTCCAGGTCCAGCCCCGGGAAGAGATCCCCGCCTGTGTCGGAGAAGTCCGGGTCCGGCATCTCGTAGAAGCCCTTCTGGCGCACACACTTGGCGAAGTCGACCAGCCGGTCGTGCACGGCGCTGCGGTCCTCGCCGCCATGTCCCAGTGGGCGATTGCCGATGAGGTCGCGGCAGGCTCGATACGCTTCCATCAGGCCACCGTGATCGGCGATCATGCCCATGGGTGTTCCCAGAGCCACGTTGCCGTCGGCGTCGACGGTCGGGTCCCCGATATCCACGCCCTCGTCTCGCATGCAGGCCGAGAACTCGAAGAGTTGGCGTTCCTGTTCCACAATCTCCTCGAGAGCGCTGGCCCGAGTGCCGTCGCCGCCCTCCTCGAGCGACGCAACGTCCGACGTCGCGTCGGTGTTGTTCGCGCAAGCGCCTGCCACCAGGATGAGTCCGGCCGCGAGAGCCCAACCAAGTGTGTTTGTGATTCTTTTCATGTCGGTCGCACCGTCCGGAATCTGGTGTCTGGCCGTCGCGGTTGGCCTCAGAACGTGAAGTGTTTGATGGGCTCGCCCTGGGTGGAGATCTCGGTCATCGCCTCGATACCGAGGTCGAGGTGAATGTCGGCCCAATCGCGGGTCACGGCGCTGTCACTTTCCTCGGTCTTCACTCCCTCCGGGGTGATCGGCACGTCTGAGACCAGCAGCAGGGCGCCGCGGGCGATCTCATTGTGGTGTCCGACGATGAAGACGGTTGCCGTCTCCATGTCGATGGCGAGCGCGGTCAGGCTGCGGAGGTGATCGATGAACGCCGCGTCGTGCTCCCACACCCGCCGGTTGGTGGTATAAACGACACCGGTGCGATAGTCGAGGCCCCGGGCGGCGATCTTCTGCGACACGAACTTGTGCAGCTTGAAGGACGGCAGTGCGGGGACCTCCGGGGGGTAGTAATCGTTGCTCGTACCCTCGCCCCGAATGGCCGCGATCGGCAGCACGAAGTGGCCGATCTCGCTCGAGCTCTTCAAGCCGCCGCATTTGCCGAGAAGCAGCACGCCCTTGGGCCGGACCGCCACGAGGAGATCCATGATCGTCGCCGCGTTGGAGGTACCGATACCGAAGTTGATCATGGTGAGGCCGTCGTCATTGGTGGCCGCCTGCATGTAGCTGCCGGCGCCGCGAATGACGCAGCCGAACCGCTCGGCGAATCGCTTCAGGTAGTCGCTGAAGTTGGTGATGAGGATGTATTCGCCGAATTCCTCGAGCGGCATTCCGGTGTATCGAGGCAGCCAGCTACGGACGATTTCGAGCTTGTTCATCACGCCAGGCTACCGGCGGCGCCGGGGTGTGTTGTGGCCCACCCGGGAGCTGCCGGCGCCGCGAACATCTGCGATCCTCCGCGGCGCGATGGCCCCCGGGTGTGGTGGCCGCGTGGCTTAGTCGACGTGCAATCCGCCGAAGTAGATGTCGAGCACACATTCGTCCGGATTCCCGCATGGCACGCCGGGGATCCCGAACCCGGAGCCGGCGCCGTGGAGATTCATGTAGTCCCCTGTGCCGCGCAGGACGTTCCAGTTGAACGTGACCCCCTTGCGGAAATCGATCCGTGCCTGCAAGTTCACAAAGAACCCACCTGAGCCGTCATCGCAAACGAAGTGCTTGACGCCTTGGAAGTTGAACCCCGTCGGGGAGAAGCCGGTCACCTTGCCCGAGGCATCGAACACGGCGCCGGCATCACAGACAATGCCTTCGTCGACAGCGGGGCCGGATGCCGTGAACGGGCCCGGTGCCCCCAGTAGTGAGCTTTCGACTTCGAAGCCGACGTCGCTTGGTGGCGTGGCGGCGGCCGGGAGCGCCAAGGCCATCATGACTGCTATCGCGAATAGAAGAACCAGAAGCTTTCTCATATCCCTCTTCCTCCCCAGGTGGCCACGGGGCGTGGCCGTTCTGTTCAATCTTACGCGCCGGGCTGCCCGGCCGCCGTCCGCCCGCTCGGTGAACAAAGCGATGGGCGCCGGTGCCGGGCGTCACTCCAGGTCGCGTCGCCAGGCCACCAGCTTCTCCAGGTAGGCCGGGTCGAGCCCGTGGGCCCGTGCGCCGTCGATCATGTCGTCGAGATAGTGCTGCGCCGGCGGCAGAGGCTCCCCGGGCGCAGCGGGCCGGTATAGGTCGGCGCCGTACCATTCGTCATCCTCGCCGAGGACGAGGAAACGCTCCCTCTCGTAGACGCCTTCGGGGACACGTTCCAGGGTGTCCAGGTCGAGAATCTCCGTCTTCTTCACGGCGTAAATGACACCGCGCACGAGCTGTCCCGGCATCTCGACGATGCCGCTCGTGCCACCGAGCCTCGTGTCCGAGGCCACCCGGAACTGGACCTGATAGTTGGGGAGGTCGGCGCGCACGACGAAGGTGGCGCTGGGACACGCCTCCCGCATGAGAGAGGGGGACAGCAGAGAACCGTAGGCGTAGACGTAGGTCAACTCCTCGTCGGTGGGCGTCCTCCCGTGAGAGTCGTCGGCAAGATCCTGGCTCGGCTCTTCCAAATACACCTCCTTCGGTCTCCCGGCCATCTCTGGGATGGCTCGGAGCGTCGGTCACACGTGGCTCGCCCGGATGACCGCCGCGGATTCACGAGTCGAACCCCACGCCAAACCGATCGAGCGTCCTGAGCCAGAGGCCGCGTCGACCTGCGTTGCGATCGGTTCGTTGGATGGCCTTGCGGGTGAGTTGGACGACGCTCCAGCGCAGCGGCTCCGGGGGAAACGGGAACGGCTTGTTGCGGATCATCTTCAGTTCGGTGCGCTCGGTGGCCTGTCCGAACACGAGGTCCAGCGCCACCCTGGCGCCGAATCGGCTGGCCCCGACGCCCAGGCCGGTGTAACCGGCTACCCAGACCAGCCGGCCGTCGTGTGCGGTTCCCCACGTGGCGGTGAAATTGGAGGTGGTGCCGATCGGCCCGCCCCAACTGTGGGTGAACCGGACACCTTCGAGCTGCGGGAACGTCTCGAAGAAGTGTGCGGCGAGAAGGCCGTGAGTTCGGTCACTCTGGTCGTGGCGGGGATCGAGCCCGTTGTTGAAGTGGTAGGTGGCGTCGTAACCGCCCCAGAGAACCCGGTTGTCGTCGGTGAGGCGGTAGTAGTGGAACTGGTTGGAGGCGTCGCCGACTCCCTCACGCCCCTGCCACCCTATGGACGCCAGCTGCGCGGTGGTCAGCGGCTCGGTTACGAGGACGTGGTCATACACCGGGATCACATACCGGCGCGGCCGGCGCATCGGGCCCGGGTAGGCGTTGGTGGCCATCACGACTCGCGGCGCAACCACGACGCCTCCGGGTGTCCCGACTTCGAGTGCGAGCCCGCGCTTGGTGATGTCCGTGGCAGGGGAGTGCTCGTAGACCGTGGCGCCGAGTGCCTCCGCCGTCGAGCGCAGTCCCCACGCCAGCCGGGCCGGATCGAGCAGTGACATGTCGTTGTGGCGAATCAGGCCGCCGAGGTACGTCGGCGAGTTGAGTCGAGCCCGCATCTCGTCGGCCGTGAGCAACTCCACGTCGTCGCCGGCGTCGAGGTGGATAGCAAGCTCCATAGCGATCTCCTCGAGATGCCACCCTTCCGTGGCGACACCGATCTCGGCCGCACGCCGGAAGTCGGCCGCGATCTCGTAGCGCCCGACGCTGGCCGCGATTCCGTCGAGGTTCTCGCTGCCGAGCCGGGTCAGCAGCTTCGTTTCCTCCGGCCAATGAGAGAGGCTGTTGCGCAACCCGTGGGTCAGCGAGGCGTCGCAGAATCCGCCGTTGCGCGAGCTGGCGCCGAAACCGCAGCGTTCGCTCTCGAGCACCGCCACCCTCAGGCCCGGCCGTTCTTCGAGTGCTTGAACGGCCGCCCACAGGCCGGTGAACCCCCCGCCGATCACAGTGAGGTCAGCTGTGATCGGTCCCTGCAGCGGGGGCGCCGGTGCGGGCGCTTCGGCCCGGTCGGACCAGAACACCGCATGCTTGGCGCCGGCCAGGGCCTGGCGGGCACATCCCTCAGTCGCCATCGCCGGCTCCGGCGGCGAAGACCTTGTCTCCGGGCCGCACCGTGACCACGTCGGTCGCTTCATCCAAGACCAGCAAGAAGCCGCGCCGCCCCCTCCCGAGGAATCGCAGGATTCCCCGCATTTCTTCTGTGGGGATCTCCTCGCGCTGGCGTTGGACGCAGAATTGGCTGAACTCGACGCACGGTGTGGCGAATCTGACGAGCTTCAATACAGCGGGCCGCCCGGTGTCCTGGTTCTCGATGGCCAGCATCCGCTCGAGATCCTCCGGCCATATCTCATCGGGATAGTCGATGAGGATGTTCTCGCCGGCTACGCCGTTGATCATGTGACCTCCGAACCTCGCCCGCATGGCGTCGTAGTGCGAGGTGAACCCGACACAAACCAGATCGTCGTCGTCATAGGCCTTGTCGGGATGATCGAGATGGTGGATGTCGAGCACGCGCTCTCCCCCCGGGAGCCGGGCCGCAATGCCGGATGGTGTGATTTCCAGGCGGTCCACCTCGACCCGGCGGCGGGCGTCGTAGAACGACCCGGTGGGGGTTTCGCCGGGGGTGTCGATGATCAAGCCGCGGGGCTGGATCTGGACCAGGGTCACCTCACCGAGCTGGCGGCCAATCTGGATGCTCACCACGCCTCCCTCCACGAGCCCGGAGCCGGCAGTCTGCCCGGCGTCATCGCAATGGACATCAGTGTCGCGCCGGGGGAATGCCCCAGGCGTAAGTCTGCTTCGTCAGCCGCAGGTAGGTGTGGGCCTCGAGCGACGAGACGCCGTCGAGGGCCCTGAGGTCGGCCATGACTTCGAGGAGGTGGTCGTTGTCCGTGCACAACACCTCGACGATCAGATCGAATCGACCCGCTGTCATGACCACGTAGACGGCCGCATCGAGGGCCCCGATCGCCGCACTGAGCGCCTCGATGTCGCCGTCGATGGTGAGGCCGATCATGGCTTGGACCGTGAATCCAATCCGCAGCGGATCGGTGACCGCCACTATGTCGAGAATGCCCGATTCGAGCAGGCGATTGACTCGGAGCCGGATCGCGGCGGGGCTGAGGTCGATTCCCTTGGCGAGATCTGCATAGTTGGCGCGCCCGTTCACCTGGAGCGCGGCGATGATCCGCAAGTCGCGCTCGTCGAGCTCTCCTGTCCCGGCGTCGCCGGTGGCGGCCCCAATCGAGCCGCTGTGTGAAATTCCCATCATCTCGGCATCACTTCAGATTGCGCTATCTCGTCGGCCCCTTGGTTGCCGATTTGACACTCCGTAGGCTGTTTCATTTGTGAATGGCTCAAATGCTATGCTATTGATAGCACATTCTGAATGCAATCCGAATCATTTCGAGAGATCGAGAGGGCCGATGGGAACGAACATCAATCCAGACCGTGTGGCCGACCTGACCAAGTCGATGGAGGAGTCGTTGCGGCTCCGGACCCACAAGTCGGGCGAGTTCGTCGAGGAGGCCAAGCAGGTTCTTCCCGCCGGCGTGGCCTCGTCGTTTCAGGACCAGCCGCCGCATCCGGTGTACATCGTCGAGGGCTCGGGCTCGAAGGTCGTCGACCTCGACGGCAACGAGTACTCCGACTTCCACAACGGGTTCGGCGTCATGGTCGTCGGCCATGCCCACCCGACGATCGCCGCCGCCATCGCCGAGATCTCATCGAAGGGGACTCACTTTGCCGCGCCCAATGAAGCCTCGGTCCGGGTGGCCCGGGAACTGACCCGGCGGTTCCGGCTCCCCAAAGTCAGGTTCTCCAACTCGGGCACCGAGGCAACCCTCGACGCGGTGCGTTTGGCCCGCGCCTTCACCGGCAAGG
>CAMYJM010000017.1 GCA_947258635.1 uncultured Acidimicrobiaceae bacterium | reverse complement strand
GAATCGCCCTCACGCAGCATGGCGACGATGCGGCCCGGCGCCTCCTCGTCCTCATAGCCCACGAACTCAGTGGGCTCGATGCCGCGCAGCAATTTGAGGTAGACATCATGCTCGGCGGCAACATCGGTGCCCTTGAAGGCCTCTTTGGAGCGCCTCCGCTGTTCCTCCATGGCGCTGTCAAAACCGGCGCGGTCCAGGTCGTAGCCGCGCTCGCGGAGGATCTCGGCAGTTACATCAACAGGAAACCCGAAGGTGTCATGGAGTTTGAAGGCGGTCGCCCCGGGCAGCGTGGCCCCCTCCTCGAGCTCTTCGAGCTCCTCATCGAGGAGAGAGACGCCGGATGCCAGCGTCTTCCGGAATGCGTGCTCTTCGCGCGAGACGACATCGATGATGAAGTCCTCTCGAGCCTTCAGCTCCGGGTAGGCCTCCGCCATCACGTCAATCGTTGCTTTCGCCAGGGCCGGTATCACCATGCCGGTTGTCCCGTACAGGTAGGCGTGGCGCACCGTGCGCCGCAGCAGCCGCCGCAGCACATAGCCGCGGCCCTCGTTCGACGGAACCACCTTGTCCCCGATGAGGAACGTGATCGAGCGGCCGTGGTCGGCCATCAGGCGCAGACTCACGTCGGAGTGCTCGTCGTCGCCGAGATTCAACCCGGTTGCTCCCTCGGCGGCGGCCAGCACCGGCCGGATGGCGTCGGTGAGAAAGATGTTGTAGGTACCTTGGAGTAGCGAAGCCATCCGTTCGAGGCCGAGGCCGGTGTCGATGTTCTTGGCCGGTAGGTCGCCGATCACGTGGTAGGGCTCATCCTGGACGTGCTGCATGAAGACGAGGTTGTAGAACTCCATGAACCGTTCGTCATCGACGGCGGGACCACCGTCTTCGCCGTATTCAGGCCCCTTGTCGTAGAAGAGCTCGGACGACGGGCCACATGGCCCGGGCACGCCCATCTGCCAGAAGTTGTCCTTGTCGAGTCGCTGGACCCGGCCGGGCGGCACCCCGACATCGTCGATCCAGATCTCGGCGGCCTCGTCGTCTGAGAGGTGAACGGTGTACCAGAGCCGCTCGGGATCGAGCCCGTAGCCTGCGGTGGCGAGCTCGAAAGCCCACGGTATCGCCTTCTCCTTGAAGTACTCGCCGAAACTGAAATTGCCCATCATCTCGAAGAATGTGAGATGGCGGGCCGTTGTGCCGACGATGTCGATGTCCACAGTCCGGGCGCATTTCTGCACCGAGACGGCACGGGGATGCGGCGGCTCGACCTCTCCAAGAAGGAACGGCTTGAACGGCACCATGCCGGCGTTGGTCAGCAGAAGAGTCGGATCTATGGGGATCAAGGAGGCGCTCGGCGTGACGAGATGGTCGCGCTGCGCGAAGAAGTCGACAAAGGTCCGGCGAATCGAGTTGGTATCCATCAGCGCAGGAAGGTTAGCTCCTGCCCCTCGGCCGCCCGTCCCCGTGCCATTTCCTCCGCGAGCCGGCTCAGCCGGCCGTGGCTCCCAGGAGTTGCCGGCACGTATCGAGGAGTTCCGTCAAATCGATCGTGTGGCTGACTCGGCTTGCCATGTCCTTCACCTGAGCGGTTCCCGTCTCCCACTCGCTGTCACCGATGATCACGGCCAGCCGGTGGCCCTTGCGGTCGGCGTATTTCAGCTGGCTGGCGAGTTTCTTGGCCTCGGGGTACAGCTCCACAGACAGGCCGCCGCGGCGCAACATGGCCGCCAGGCCCACGTAGTCGGCCGACCGGGAGCCATCGAACATCGTCATCAGAATCGACGGAGCGGCGGCAGCAGCATCGAGCTTGCCGATCTCCTCGAGGGCCGCCAGCAGCCGGTCGATGCCCAGCGAGGCACCCACGCCGGGAAGCCGCTGCTTGGTGTAGATGGACGCCAGATCGTCGTAGCGGCCGCCGGAACACACACTTCCGATCTCGGGGATCTCGGCGAGGAAGGTCTCGAAGACGGTACCGGTGTAGTAGTCGAGCCCCCGGGCGATAGACAGGTCGACCTTGACCCGCGACGCCGCAACATCCGCGGCGGCCAACCCTTGAACCACCTCGGTGAGTGCCGCCACGCCGGCGTCGGCGGCTCCCCCGGCGAGCTCGGCAACCTGCGCCAGGACCTCGCTATTGGTGCCGGTTACCGTGAGGGCCGCCAGGAGCCGGTCTGCCTGAGCCGGCGACGCCCCTACCAGCTCCTCCAAGTCGGCGGCAACACCTTGGCGACCGATCTTGGGCAGCTTGTCGATGCTGCGCAGCACGTCGGCCGTGCGATCAGCCAGGCCGAGTTCGGCGAGCAACCCGGCCAGCACGAGGCGGTTGTTGAGGTGAATCGTGAACTCACCGATGTCCAACGCCGCAAAGACGTCATGGATGACGAGAGCCGCCTCGGTGTCGGCGGCAAGGCTTTCCGTGCCGATGGTGTCGAAGTCGCATTGCATGAACTCGCGATACCGGCCGCGCTGGGTGTTCTCGCCCCGCCAGACCGGCCCGACGTGATAACGCTTGAAGGGAACTCCGAGCTCACCGATGTGCTGCGCCACAAAGCGGGCCAGCGGGACAGTGAGATCGAAGCGCAGAGCCACATCCCGACCACCGTGGTCCTCGAATCGGTACAGCTGCTTGTCGGTCTCGGCGCCGCCTTTGCCGAGGAGAATCTCCGTGTACTCCAGCGCCGGCGTATCGATGGGCTCATATCCATGCGAGCGAAACACTGTGCGCGCCGTGTCGATGAGCCACTCGCGAGCTTGCATCGCCTCGGGCAGGAAGTCGCGGAAGCCCTTCAGTGTGCGCGGTCGGATGATGGGCCGATCGCTCATCGACCGCGATGCCCGGCCTCGTCGGGAGCGAGCCGCTCAGCCAGGGTGTCCAGCCATGACGCCGCCTGGTTCTTGCCCGCCGCCATCAAGTTCGCCGGTGTCAGCCGCTCGCGTGCCTTTCTGACCTGGGCCGCCAAATAGCCGACTCCGCCGAGAGCTGCGGCGATACCCGCGATGAACCATCGGATTCGAACGAACATGAGTCGAGCTTACCCTTCGCCGCGATGCCGGGAAGAACGTCCCGGCTTGCCCAGCACCTCGTCGGCGAGGCGCAGCCGCTCGGCCAGCAAGTCCTCGGCTCCATGGTGGCGTGGTCGGTAGAGCCCGTCGGCGTCGACTCCATCGGGCAGATGGTTCTGTGCGATCACTCCCCGGGAGTCGTCATGCGGGTAGCGATACCCGACACCGATGCCGAGTTCTTTCTCGCCCGATGTTGCCGCCGACCGCAGATGTTCGGGCACCGGCGCCGTCGTGGTGCTCTCAACGGCGGCGACGCTCCGGCCGATGGCCTCCTTGACCGAGTTCGACTTTGGGGCTGCGGCCAGATAGATGACTCCTTGGGTGAGGGCGAACGACGCCTCGGGCAGGCCCACCACTTCGAGCGCCCGAAATGCGTCCACGGCGACCCCCAGGGCGGCGGGATCGGCCAGCCCAACGTCCTCGGACGCGAAGATGAGCATGCGCCGGGCAATGAACTTGGGATCCTCACCGGCGGCGAGCATGGTGTGCAGCCAATAGAGAGCGGCGTCGACGTCGCTGCCCCGCATGCTCTTGATGAAGGCCGAGATCACGTCGTAGTGGCGGTCGCCCCCCTTGTCGTAGCGGATGACCCGCCGCTGCAGCGCTTCGGAGACGACGTCGACGTCGATCACCGCACTGCGGCCCTCGGCAATGGCGGCCGCCACTTCCAACGCCGTCAGGGCGAGCCGGGCGTCGCCGCCCACTCGCTCGGCGAGTGCCGTCACCGCGTCCTCAGTGATGAGTGGCTTCCCGCCGAGGCCCCGCATTGCGTCACCGTGCGCTCGCCCTATCAGCTCGGCGACCTCATTATCCGCGAGCGGCTCGGTACGAAAGATGGTCGAGCGGCTGATGAGCGGCGAGTTGACCTCGAAGAACGGGTTTTCGGTGGTGGCGCCGATCAGAATCACGATGCCGTCCTCGACGCCGGGCAACAAGGCGTCTTGCTGCGCTTTGGAGAATCGATGGATCTCGTCGAGGAACAGCACGGTGCGGGCTCCACTGTCTTCGAGCCGCTGGGAGGCGCCGGCCAGAACCTCGCGGACGTCTTTGACTCCGGCCGACACCGCAGACAATGGCTCGAAGCGAGCGCGACCGTAGGAGGCGACCAGCCGGGCCAGGGTTGTCTTGCCGGTTCCCGGGGGGCCCCACAGGATCATGCTGACGAGGCGGCCCGACTCGACGACCGATCGGAATGCGGCATCGTGGCTGAGCAGATGCTTCTGGCCGGCGACCTCGTCGAGGCCGGTGGGGCGCATCCTCGCCGCCAACGGTGCCGCGGCACTGCGCCGTTCGGCCCGCTGTCCGGCGAATAGGTCCTCCTGCCCGCTCAAGTCGGCGACTCTTCCTCCGCCCAGATTGCCAAGACTGCAGGGGCAATCTCGATACCGAGCTCGCCCAGCTGCTCCTTCTCGACACGGCTGGGCGACCCGGTGAGCGGATCGGCGCCGGTTTGTGTCTTGGGGAACGGAATGACTTCGCGGATATTGGGCTGATCCTGCAGGATCGACACCATCCGGTCGATGCCGTAGGCGAAACCGGCGTGGGGCGGGGTGCCGTAGCGCAGCGCATCCATGAACCAGCCGAACCGACGCGAAGCATCCTCCTCGGTGATCCCGAGCACTTCGAAGACTTTCGCCTGCACTTCGGGGTTGTGGATACGAACGCTCCCCGAGCCGAGCTCGGCTCCGTTGAGAACTACGTCATATGCCAGCGAGGCCGCCGTCCCCGGGCTCTCCGCCATCTCGGTGACGTCCTCGGGGGAGGTAAACGGGTGATGCATCGATGTCAGCGAGCCGTCTTCTCCAACCTCGAACATCGGGAAGTCGGTCACCATGACGAAGGCGATCTCGTCGTGACCTTCCGGCTGGCCCATATCGAGGCGCAGCGCCCCGAGGACCTTGGCGACCACCTGGAACCTATCGGCGACGACCAGCAGCAGATCGCCCGGGGAGACGCGCAACGCGGCGCCGAGGGCCGCCTGCTCGTCGTCACTGAGGAACTTGGCAACGGGCGAGCGCAACGACCCGTCCTCCTCGACGACCATCCACACCAGACCCTTGGCGCCCAGCGCCAGGGCGCGCTCGACGAGCCCGTCGAGGCCGGCCCGGCTGAGCCCTTGGGCACCGGCATTGATCCCCCGTACCGTCCCGCCGCCGGCAAGCACCTCCGCGAAGGCCTTGAACCCGGTGGCGGCGAAGAGGGCGGACAGATCTTGGATCTCCATCCCGAATCGGATATCCGGCTTGTCCGTCCCGAAGCGGTCCATGGCCTCCTGCCACGTCAGGCGGGGGAACGGACGAGCCAACTCCAGCCCCCGCAGGTCTCGCGTGACGGCGACGGCGACTTCCTCCAGGACCTCGAGGACCTCATCCTGGCCCCAGAAGGCCCCCTCGAGATCGAGCTGAGTGAATTCGATCTGCCGATCGGCCCGGAAGTCCTCATCGCGATAGCAGCGGGCGATCTGGTAATAGCGGTCGACTCCGGAGATCATCAGCAGCTGCTTGAAGAGCTGCGGCGACTGTGGCAACGCGTAGAAACGGCCCGGCCGGAGCCGGCTGGGCACCAACACGTCACGGGCTCCCTCCGGAGTTGAGGCAACCAGGGTCGGCGTCTCTACCTCCAGGAACCCACGCCCGTCGAGCACCCGCCGCATGGCCCGAATCGCATTCGATCTCGCCTGCAGGTTGGCCGCCATCGCCGGACGCCGCAGATCGAGATACCGGTACTCCAAACGCAGCGCCTCGTCGACATCGACTCGGCCATCGAGCTGAAACGGCAAGGGATCGGACGGTGACAGCACACGCAACTCGGTGGCGACAAGCTCGATCTCGCCCGTTGCCAGATCAGGGTTGACTTGTTCCGGGCCCCGGGCCGCCACCGCGCCGGTGACGCTGATGACATACTCGCGGCGCAACCCGGACAGGACCGCGGCCGGGGCGCTGGCGGCCTCGGGGTCGAGGACGACCTGGAGGATTCCGGTGGAGTCCCGCAGGTCGACAAAGACGATGCCGCCGTGGTCGCGGCGGGTCTGGATCCATCCTGCCACCTGGACGGTCTCGCCCACGTTGGCGGCGCCAAGCAGCCCGGGGCGGGTCGTTCGGTATACCTCGGCGCTCATCTGGGCCACTCCTTAGACGCTCAGCAACTGGCATTCCGGAAAACGGGCGTATCCGAAAAACTGGGGGCGGCCCACCGGCTGCCCGAGACGGCGCCGGCTCCTACAGATCCCGTAGGAAGGGATTGGTGCGCCGCTCCCGGCCCAGGGTAGTCCGTGGACCATGGCCCGGAAGCACCTCGGTGGCGTCGGGGTAGGTGAGAACCCGATCTCGCATCGACTCCATCAGCTGGGGATAGCTGCCCCCGGGAAGATCGGTGCGGCCAATCGAGCCGGCGAACAGCTGGTCGCCGGAGAACATGATGCCCGCGTCCTCGAGGACGAAACAGCAGTGCCCCGGGGTGTGGCCCGGGGTGTGGACGACCTGGAAGTCCAGGCCGGCCATGCCGAGCACCGCTTTGTCGTCCAGTGGACGGAACTCCGGGGGATCGAAAGCGCCGGGCTCCACCACGATTCCGAACATAGAGCGCAGGATCGCCGCCGGGTCGCGCACGAGGAAATCGTCGTCGAGATGGAGGAAGGCGTCCACCCCCGTCGCGGTCACGACACCGCCGGCACCGCCCATATGGTCGATGTGGCCGTGGGTGAGCAGCAGCGCCACCGGCGTCAATTCATGCTTCGCCAGCAGGTCGATTACGGCATCCGGGTCGGGCGGGGCGTCGATGACCACGGCGGGACCGCCCCTTTCGGGAGCCACGACGTAGGTGTTGGTGGCTGCCAGCCACAGTTCACGAGACTCGATGATCACCCGTAGAAGACTAGACGGGCCGAATCGCTAGGGACATCCACCGAGTTCAACCCAGCACGGCTCTGGGATCTCCTGCCAGTCCCTGAAGTTCCACCCGTCGTTGACTACGGGGAAGAACGGTGGGCGCAACACCTCGAGCCGTTCGTCGAAGTCGAACTCCGCATCGAGGCATGCGCTCAGGTTGCCGGTGCCGATGGAGGCGTGCGAACCGTGCGTCTTGACCTTGGCGTTTCCGGGAGATACGCAGTTGCCGCTATCGAGGCACCTCTGCGCAATGTGCATTTCTCCGCCCTGGTTCAGTATCGAGCCGTAGATGTTCAGCTCACCGTCGGCGCCGATCGCGTTGGGGTTTATCCAGATTTCGCCGCTGGCGATCAAAGCGAGCAAGTCGTCCCCGTTCAATCCTTCGGCGTAAAGGACGTCCGATCCGATGATGATGTTGCTCCGCGACGACGAGTTGCCGGTATATATCGTCAACACGCCATCGAGAACAAACGGTGTGGCTTCATTGCGGCCCACGATCACCAGCTCATCGGCCCACAGCGCACCGTTGCTCGGGATGTCGTAGGTTCCGAGCAACGTCCAATCGGCATCCTGTGAGGCCTGGCTGAACCGTGCCAGCTTCTCCCGGCTCTCGCTGAGTGGGATGTTGCAGGTGTTGTCCCGCGGTACCTCTGTGGCGTACGAGATCTGCAACCTGGTGCCGCCGGCCGTCGTCTCGACGAGGTAGGCCACGACATCGGACGGGATCAATGCGTTCGCGGTCGGGTCGAGGCAGATCCCACCGCCGCTACAGGCCGCGGTGGCGGCGGCGTCGAGATCGTCCCAGAACACGTCGAAGTCGATGGGATCGGGAAAGACGTCAGTGATGGTTTCGCCGAGCGAGTTGAAGTTCCCGGTGCTGTCCCAACCCTGCGCCCCGTTCATCCAGATCGGCGGGTGGTATCTGTTGCTACGAACCCTGAGGTCGAGGACGATGGCATCCTCGGCGTAGACATCGCCGTGGGCCTCCCCGCCGGTTTCGTATCCGACATTCCCGCCCGAGTAGACCTTGCCGAATGTCTTGTCGTCGGGGCCGAAGAAGAGGTCCTCTTCGGTCAGAAAGACGAACTCGCTGGCCGCCTCGGGAGCGATGGCGACTTTCAAGGAACGCTGCGCCGGACGGTCCGCCTGTTTGGCGATGATCTCAACTTCAAGAGGGTTGGCGCCGACGGGTGGGACCACGTGCATGAGGACCCCGATGTCATCGAACGCGGGGGCTTCGCCCAACAGCAGCGGGTGGTCGTAATAGGTGTCGGTGAACTCATAAGTCCAAGTGGCGCAGTCGGTGAGCCACGGGTTGCCGGGGCCGACAACTGAGTCGAACGAGCTGGAGCCGGTATCCGAACAGCGGCGTGGTGCCTCAGCTTCGTCCACGTAGCCCTGGTAGTACAGAGGATCGATCGTCAGTTTCGTGGCATACCGATCCAACATCGCCTCGCCGGCCGCCAGGGTGGCGTCTTCGCCGGCGTAGAAGGCGGACTGGGTGGTCTGGGAAATCGCCAGCTTCTGCACGAGGAACGTGATGAGCGCAATGGCGAGAACTCCCATGACCACGACCGCGAGGGCGGCTCCGGCCTCTCCGTTCTTGACTCTTCCCGGTAGGCCCGCAGGGTAGCTACGGCGCATTTCTCAACCTCACTTCGCGTCTCACATTGAGGGGCTCTTCTGCAGAGGTATTCGGGTCGGGATCGATCCTCACGACGATCTGCACGAGCGAGAATCGGCACGCGGCAGCCGCGCCGCATGATGTCGTCACGACTTCGGAGCCCGTCGTCCACTCGGCGCCCTGAAACAGCGGATCACCGTCCGTCAACACGTTGGCGACGACTCGCTCCGCGGTGGCCGTGCCGGTGAACGTCCACGGAGGACCTCCGGCGTCGGCGACTGTGACCTCGCGCATGAGGTCACACAGGTTGCCGCTGCATCCGCTGACGTAGTAGCGGTAGCGCTCAGGACCGTCGGCTTCCCGGAACCGATCGCTGTGGAACACGAGTTCGGGTGCCGGCCAGCCGGCTTCGAGCGAGGCAACTGCGAAGGAGCTATCGGTGAGCGGGATCGCCTGGCGAAGCTCGACGGTGAGCTCAGCTGTGGCGGCCTGCACCTCGCGAAGGGCCGACGCCCGCGCCTCTTCGAGCGAGACGCTGCGGTTGAAGGAGGAGAAGACCAGGAGGAAGGCCGCCGAGATGATCGCGGCCATCGCTCCCGCGACCATCAGCTCCGTCAGAGTGAGTCCCGACTCGTCGTGCAGCAGTCTTTTCAGCATGATGCCCTGGCATTCCACGAGAAGTCGCGACCGTCGAGGGGTTCGGAGCGGGTCTTCGCCGGCGAGGCCGGATAGTCGGCCGCCGAGCAGTACGTGCGCATCTCCACGATGGTGCCGTCATCTTCGGGGACAACGAATGTCGCTCGCCCGTCGTCATTCGCGAGGAGGCGGACCCAGGGACCCGATCCGACTTTGTACTCGAAGAAGCCGGCGGGCCCGGCAGCCCCGTTTCGCAACGAGAAGACGTCTGTGACCGGAGGCGCGGTCAGGCTGAGTGTCCCCGAACCGGGGGAACTACCGGTGGTGAGCGATGCCGTTGCCGGGTCGTGACCCCACGGCGTTGCCGCAGTGACCGTGAATCCCGATGTGCTCGCCGGCAGCTCGATGACCGTGTGGCCGGTCTCGTCTGTCGTGCCGACGAATACCCCGTAGCTGGAATGAGTCACCTGCACCGTTGCCCCGCTGGTGTGATAGCCGGATGCCCCGTCGTAGTCGACGAAGAAGTCATAGTCGACCCCGACGAACGCCTGTGGGGCCATCCGGATGGTTGCTGTGGCGCTGTTGCCGCCGCCTGCTCCGGGAACGTCGATCTCCGCCGATGCGCTCCGGTATCCCGTGGCGACGGCGTTGATCTCGTATCGGTCGGGCACCAGCCCCGTGAACGAGTAGTCGCCGGCTGGGTTTGTGATCGGCGGCCCGTAGGCCAGATCGGTGGCTGTGAGCAGGGCATCCGTGATTGGGAGGCCGGTGTCATCGTCGAGCACGACGACATCGAGGGATACCGGTTGGTACACCCTGATGGTGCGTTGCGACTTGGTGCCGAGCACAGCGGTGACGCTGGTGGCGCCCGAGTCGATCGAGTCGGGGTGAATCATCCAGCCGCCCGGCGTCACCAGGCCGATGGCGTACGTTCCGGCGAACACGTCGGCGAAGTACTGAGTTGGTGCGGCCTCCGGCGAGTCATATATCCAGGGCCCCGAGATACGGATGATGGGGGTGGGATCGAGACTCGGGTCAAATGGCTCGTGACGATCGATCGCAACCTCGATCACCGCTTTGTCCTCCAAGCCGGCGACGGTCGACGGCGCGATCAGGGTGTCCATCGTCACGGGATCGGCTCCGCTGCCGAGGGCCGTGACGACCACGTGGACGTGCTTGTAGTTGACGCCGAGGTCGAACATCCCTTCGACGCCGTCCCCACCCTGCGGCACGATGTCAAGGCCCGACGCGGCGCCCACGAACTCGACAGTTGTCTCGATCAGGAAGGAGGCCCCCTCGACGGTTCGGGTCTCGCTGCGAGCGATAACACCGTCGGGAGCGGACCCGGGGTGGCCAATGTCGCTGAACTCGAGCGCCCGGACCTGTTCGATACGGCCCTGCGCGATGCCCTCGGCAATCGTGACGTCCTTGCTCCGATCGAGGGCGCGCATCGACGAGACCAGCGGGGTCACAGTGAGGACGATCGCGATGGCGAGAATCGCAGCTGCGATTACCACCTCTATGATCGTGAAGCCCGCCTCATCCGTACCGTTACGCCAAGGCAGACCGCGCCTTGCAGTCATGACTAGTTCATCGGCAAAACCCTTGAAAACCTTGAAAGACCCGGGCTTTCGATCAAGTCAGGATTTGATCGAGTTTCTCCGCAGCGCATGGGGCGGCCTGCATCGAGCGAAACCGCTCTACTCGGCTTGCGGGACCAGGCGGTAGGCGTCGAAGACGCCCTTGACGTTGCGAATGTCGAACAGGAGCCGCTCCAGGAGTTGGGAATCGGACACCTCGACCTCGTATCGAAGGATCGCCACCCGGTCGCGCCCTGTCGCCGAGGACGAAGCGTGGATGTTGGCGCCGAAGTCGGAGAGCACCTTCGTGACATCCATCAGGAGGCCCGGCCGATCGAGCGCCTCGACCTGAATCCAGACGAAGTACGAACCCCCCTGCTCCTGAGCCCACGATACGTCGATCATGCGCTCTCCCCGCTCCTGGAGGGCGCCGAAGTTGGTGCAGTCGGTACGGTGCACCGACACACCGCGTCCCACGGTGACGAAACCCATTATGTCGTCTCCCGGTACCGGGGCGCAGCAGCGTGCGATCCTCACGAGAAGGTCGTCCATGCCTTCGACGGTTATTCCCCGGGTGGGGCGGATCCCCTGGCGGCGTCGGGGCGGTTCGAGGAGATCCTCGTCGGCCTCATCGACCTCCGGAGCCAGATTGCGGGCAAGCCGATTGGAGACGGTGCTGGCACTCAGGCGGTTGTCACCGACGGCGACATACAGCGACTCGAGATCGGAGTATCCGAGATCGGCGGCGACCTCCTTGAGGAGATCCTCACGACGAGCTGAGGGAATCGACACCGACTCGCGCCGCAGCGCCTTCATCACGAAGTCGCGTCCATCCGTCAGCGATACTTCGCGCCGCTCCCGGGTGAACCACTGCCGAATCTTGGCGGCCGCCCGGCTCGATGCCACGAAGTCGAGCCAGTCGCGACTGGGGTGCGCATCCTGGGCCTTTGAAGTAATGATCTCGACGATGTCGCCGGATTCGAGCTTGGTCGACAATGGCACGAGGCGGCTGTTCACCTTGGCACCCACGCATCGGTGGCCGACATCGGTGTGAACCCGGTAGGCAAAGTCCACCGGGGTCGACCCTGCCGGCAATACCAGAACGCTGCCCTTCGGCGTCAGCACAAAGACCTCATCGCGATACAGGTCGAGTTTGAGGCTGGCGAGGAACTCCGCCGGATCAGAGTGCTCGTCATGCAGGAACCGCAGGTCGGAGACGAACGGGATATCCGTCGGTCCGGCGCCCTCTTTGTAGCGCCAGTGGGCGGCGATCCCGTACTCGGCCCGATCATGCATGTCATGGGTGCGGATCTGCACCTCCAGGGCCCTGCCGTCGGGTCCGACGACGGTGGTGTGGAGGCTTTGGTACAGATTGAACTTGGGCATCGCGATGTAGTCCTTGAAACGGCCGTGCACGGGGCGCCACATGGTGTGGATCAGCCCGAGGGCGCCGTAGCAGTCCCGCACGTCTTTGACCAGAATGCGAATGCCGATCAGATCATGAATCTGCTCGAACGCCAGGCCCGAATCGACCATCTTCCTGTAGATCGAATAGAGGTGTTTCGGACGGCCGGTGACATCGGCCTCGATGCCCGCATAGCGCAACGTGTCCCGCACTTCCTGCATGACTCGGTCGATGTACTCCTGCCGCTCCCCGGCCCGGTGGCGCACCAAATCCTCCAGCTCGCTCTTGCGCTTCGGGTACAGCACCGCGAAGCAGCGTTCCTCGAGCTCGTGTTTGATCTCTTGAACGCCGAGTCGATGGGCCAACGGGGCGTAGACGTCGAGCGTCTCCGAGGCGACCCGCGCCTGCTTGTCGGATGGAAGGGGCCCCAGCGTGCGGACGTTGTGCAATCGATCGGCCAGTTTGATGAGGAGCACTCGGATGTCCTTGGCCATGGCGATTGCCATCTTGCGGATCGTCGCCGCCTGCTGCTCCTCGCGGGTGGAGAACCTGATGCGATCCAGCTTGGTGACCCCATCGATGAGAAGCGCCACCTCTTCGCCGAACTGCTCGTTGATCAGCTCGAGGGTGATCTCACTGTCCTCGACGACGTCGTGGAGGATCGCCGCCAGCAGGGTCGCCTCATCCATGCCGTAGTCGGCCAGGGTTTGGGCGACGATCAACGGGTGGCAGACGTACGGCTCACCGGTTTGTCGCCGCTGCCCGTCGTGAGCCCTGATTGCCAGTTCGAAGGCCGGCCGGAATCGGTCGGTGGCGGCGTCCGGGTAGAACCGCTCGAAGATCGACACCACCGACTCGAAGATCTCCTCCGGCGGCGGTACTGCGACGACTGTGTCAGTCGGCGCCATAGTGCACCACCGTGTGCACATCGACTTCCGGGAGCTTCGATCGTCCGCCGAGAAAACCGAGCTCGATCAGCACGGAGAAGCCGGCCACCTCTCCACCGAGTTCCCTGACCAGAGCGACCGCGGCGGCCCCAGTGCCGCCGGTGGCCAGTACGTCATCAACGACGAGCACCTTGTCCCCGGGGTGGATGGCATCGCTGTGCGCTTCGAGTCGATCGGTTCCGTATTCGAGGGAGTACTCGTGACCGTTGACCTGCCACGGCAGTTTCCCGGGCTTGCGCACCGGAACGAAGCCGGCGCCGAATCTCTGTGCAAGCGGCGCGGCAAAGATGAACCCGCGAGCCTCGATTCCGACGACCACGTCAACCTCGACGCCGTCAAACGGCGCCGCCATCGCACCGAGCGCGGCTGTGAATGCTTCGCTGTCGGCAAGCAGCGGGGTGATGTCCTTGAAAATAATGCCCGGCTCCGGGAAGTCCGGTACGTCTCTGATGAAAGTCGCGAGATCGATCACAGCGCGAGTCTACCGGCGCTTGCGCCGTTGCCGTGGCGGGCGGGGCACCGCTCCGGCGTCCACCTGTTCTTGAGCGGCCTCGGCGAGGACCGCCGCCACTGGAGCGTCGCCGCCGAGGCGCCGCTGCGCCCGCCGCTGCATACGCTCCCACTCCGGCTCGCTCTCTTTCCACATGGCGAGCAGAGGTGTCGCCACGAAGATGGACGAGTAGGTGCCCGCGGCCACTCCGATGAACAGCGCAAGCGCAAACTCCCGCAAAGTCGTCGCTCCCAGTAGGAAGGAACCCACAAAGAGCAGCGACCCGATCGGCAACAGCGTGGTCAGCGACGTGTTGATCGAGCGCATCAGCACCTGGTTCATGGAGAGGTTGGCGATCTCACTGAAGGTGTTCCGGGTGCTCAGGTCGTTGACGTTCTCGGTGATCTTGTCGAAGACGACCACGGTGTCGTAGAGGCTGTATCCGAGAATGGTCAGGATGGCGATCACCGTCGCCGGGGTCACCTCAAAGCCGACTACCGAGTAAATCCCCGCTGTTATGACCAAGTCGTGGAAAAGCGCCGCCAGGGCGCCCATGGCCATCTTCCATTCGAAGCGCCACGTGATGAACAACGCCACGACCACCAGGAATATCACCAGCGCCTGGACGGCGCGTCGGGTTATCTCGGCGCCGAAGGTCGGCCCAACCGCGTCGACGTTCGTTTCGTCGGGAGTCACGCCGCCCACTGCGGCGACCGTTTCCACGAGCCGATCCTGATCGGCGGCGTCGAGGGCCTCGGTTTGGACGATGATCGTGCCCCCGCCGGTGAGCTGGACCCGCGCCCCTTGCTGGCCGATTCCGGCCAGGGCGGCCCGGACCTCGCCGATGTCGGCGTTGGCGGCGTTCTCGGCTTCCACGATGGTGCCGCCGGTGAAATCGACGCTTCCGTCGAGACGCAACACGATCAGCGACAGCACGGAGATAACCAGCAGTGCGCCCGAAAAGGCGAACCACCGGTTGCGCTGACTGATGAAGTCGAAGGTGGTTTCTCCACGGAAGAGTCGGGCCGGCAGGCTCATGCCGTCGCCTCCACAGCGACCTCGTCGCGGGGCCGACCGGTGGCGGCGCGTATGGAGAGCCAGCCGCCTTCACCCAGGCGGCTCCGCACCATCAGCTGGGCGGTGGGGCGGGTGAAGAAGTACGCAACGATCACGTCGATCACAGTGGCTATGCCCAGGGTGATGGCGAATCCCTTGACGGGACCGATTGCCAGTATCCACAGCAGGATCGAACCGACGAAGGTGACGGTGTCCGCCGTGAGGATCGTACGAAAGGCTCGGTTGAATCCCTGGTCAACGGCGGTACGCAGCGGGCGCCCGCGGCGGTGCTCTTCCTTGATGCGCTCGTAGAACACGATGTGGGAATCGCTCGT
>CAMYJM010000016.1 GCA_947258635.1 uncultured Acidimicrobiaceae bacterium | reverse complement strand
AACCAAGCCGAGGGTGATACCGATGAGGGCTACGGCTCCGGCCAGGACGGTCCAGCCCACTTGCCAGCCACGGCCGCTGGTGATGGCGCGATAGACCGATCTGTTCGGCGCGCTGCGTGCCGCCTCGGCTTCATGCGGGTGCCTGCTTGCTAACTGGCTATCGAAAGACACGCGCGCTCCTCCTCGCCCGGGGCCTTGGTGCACGAGTACAGCCGACCTCCAGGGCCGCAACAAGGGTCGAACGGCCCTAGCGGCGGGGTCAGAAGTCGGGTTGGTCCCGAGCCGGCCCCGGCTCTGGAGCCCCGCAATGCCCGCATGGGCCGACGAGGCGGTGGCCGCTCGGGAATCGGGTGGGCCGGCCGCCCGATGGGAAGATGCCGTGGCGGGCCGCTGACCAGCCTGATTCAGATCACAAAAGGGGTTGGTGAGGGCCAGGATGGGGTGGAAAAGTCCGGGCAGGCCCCCAGGCGCCTTCAGGCATTGGCGCGGGATCGTTTGAGGAGAGCCATCCCGATGGCTCCGAGCACTGCGGCGGCCACGGTTGCCCCGCTGATGATGGGCACTGGTTGGCGCAGCCGGGTGCGCAGACTGACCGGGCGTGTGAACTCGACTATCGGCCAGTCGTTTTCCTCGGCGTGCCTGCGAAGGTCCTTTTCCGGGTTCACCACCACCGGGTTGCCGACCACCTCCATCATGGGGAGGTCGGTGTAGCTGTCGCTATAGGCGTATGACCCGGCGAGGTCGATGTCCTCCCTGGTGGCCACGTCCCGGATCGCATCGGCCTTGCCGGGCCCCATGGCGTAAACCTCGAGCTCGGGAAGGAAGAACCCGGCAGCGTCGGTCTTGACCTTGGTGGCGATGATGTTGGTGACGCCGATATGACGCCCGATCGGGCGGACGATCTCGATGGGGCTCGCCGAGACCAGGTAGACCCGGCGGCCCTCCCGTTTGTGCTCGTCGATGAGTGTCAGCGCCTCGGCGTAGACCAGGGGGTCGGCGACCTCTTCGAGGGTCTCTTCGACGAGTTGCTCGATCTCGGTGCGGTGCCAGCCTGCCGTCAGGTTGAGCATTTGGTCACGGACCCGCTCCAACTGGTCCTCGTCGGCGCCAAAGAGCACGTAGAAGATCTGGGCAAAGCCGAACTTCATCAAGGTTCGCTTGCCGACGAAGCCGGCGCGGTAGAACGGCCGCCCGAACGCCAGCGTCGACGACTTGGCGATGACGGTCTTGTCGAGGTCGAAGAATGCGGCCGTGTTCATATCAAACACATACAACGTAGTACAAGCTGCACGCGTAGAGGTATCGGTCGGCACCGACCTATGCGGAGCTGAGCGATTCGGTCTCGAGCGGCGGCGGGGAGTGGGCGCTACGGAGCCAAGCGGTAGAGAGTCAATCCGTCGTCGCTCGCCCGGCTCACGATGGGAACATCGCCAGGCGGCGCCAGGACATCGAGCCAAATGCCCGGGCCGGCGTCGATCTCGACCCAGGTGGCGGCTTGACAGTCGGTCGAGCCGCAAAAACCCAAGACCGCTGCGCCATCTGATGCCCGCCGGCCGGCCACGAGGGGGTAGCCCGTCGTCGCCAATGTCATGGAGAACGCGTCAATGCCGTCGATGCCCAGGATGGCGGGCGTCGAGGTGGCGCAGGCCGGATCGTGACACGTGACGACGACCACTGATCCGTCTACATCGACATAGGCGATGCGAGGGTTGTCGTCGTCGCCAATGATGACGGCGGTGTGCGGCGATTCCTCGGCATCGTCTGCGATGGGGACCCGGGAAGTCTCGGCGCAGGCCCCGTCACGGCAGTGCAGGAACTCGATTACGCCGGCTTCGAAGCTGTACACAATCGCCGGAAGGCCATCTGCTCCATGGACGACCGCCACGTGATCGGACACCTCGTTGCGGCTTTCGGAGCGAATGAAGTGAGTCACCGAATCGCGGCACTCGGGATCCGAGCAATGGGCCACTCGAAGCTCGCCGAGCTCGAAGTCGAAGTAAGCAATCAACGGCATCCCGTCGGGCCCCACGCTGACATCGAGATCGTCCGCCGCGGCAGTGGCGAACTCGATGACCGACGCAGCCGTGCATGTCGCATCGGCGCAAGCCGCCAGCTTGACCGCCTGTTCGGCGTCGAAGGCGACCACGGGCCGGTTATCGGGCAGTACATCGATTGCGATGAGTTCGGTTGGGTCGTTGGTGCCGGCGACTACGGATTCAACCCCGGGAGGCAGGTGGAGGCGGACCTCGCTGTCCCCGTCGTCGCTTGTGGCCCAGTAGGCCATCATGACATCTCCGGCGGCGGTCAGTCCGAGTTGGTGGGTCGAGCCGTTGGCATCCGTGAACCCGTTTTCCCAGGCGGAGAAGACGGCTGGCAGGGGATCACAGACGAACACGGTCGGATCGACCACGCCATGGCTGCCGTTGGCGACGGTGAGACACACCTGATCCGCGGCATCTGGCCTGCGGGACAGCCGCATGTCTTCTCCGCTCACGAAGGGTTGGTCATCGGTCAGCTCCCAGTCACCCCGGCTCACACCAAAGCTCCCCGCATTGGTGCCGGCTTGAGCCGGCTGGATGTCGTTCCAGAAGAAGTGGGCGTGGAATGAACGGGTACTGGGCTCGAAGCCGTCGGCGGTCCAGTCGACGACGATCGAGTTGCCGTCGAGGACGATCGAGTTCGTGGTGGCGCACTTGTCGGCACATTCCGGGGGCGGTGGGATTTCCGGGGCGCCCGGCGGGACCAGGACCATCTCGATCGGGCCGGCGACGTCGGGGGGTGCCGTGGTCGCCGTCGTGGTGGGGGCCGCCGTCGTGGTGGGCGCCGCGGTGGTCGGGCCGCCGGTGGTGTTGGTGGCGCCCGCCCCGGCAGGTGTGGTGGGCGCCGTGCCGCCACCCCCACTGAATATCACGATTGCGGCCACCAGGACTACTACCAGTGCCGCCCCGACGCCGGCCAGCTGCGCTGGTGTGAGCGGGAGCTGCTCCAGCCAGGCGGGGAGGCCCGGTCGGCCGGAGACGGCGGTGACGCCGATCGGCGATGTGTCGTCGATCGGGCGCGGTGATTCGTCGGCCGGCGATGGCTCCGGTCGAGCCGGTGCGGCGGTTGCGGCGGCAGGCTGCGATTCGCGAGGCGGCGCCGACACCGGGGCCGGATCCGGGGGAGTCGGGGCTGCGGTCGGCTGATCGGCTGCGTCGGGAGCCATCGCCGTCGCCGGGGGCACGGTCGCCTCCTCAACGGTCGGCTCTTCAACGGTTGGCTCGGCAGCGGTCGGCTCTTCAACGGTCGGCTCGGCAGCGGTCGGCTCTTCAGCGGTCGGTTCGTGAGCGGTCGGTTCGTGAGCGGTCGGTTCGTGAGCGGTCGGTTCCTCGCGACTGGGCGCCTCTGCCGCCGCGATCGCGCCGTCGTTGGCGGCCACCGCGGCGTCGGCGGCCATATCTGGACTATCCGGGTCGGGTTCGTCGGATGCGGCCGCCGGCTCCAGCACGCCGCGGCCGGTGGTATCGCCATCTGGGGAGATCGGGTCATGCGCGAGCTCGTCGGTCGTCGATACACCGGTGTCATCAACCCTGGCTGACGCCGGCGGCGGCGCTATCGGGGATGGGCCGGGCGGCACCGCAGTCTCGTCCGCGAGAGCGACGGGGGTTGAATCATCGCCGGCCGGGTCCGGTACGGCCGCCGGCGTCACCTCGCCCGGCGAATCAAAGCCGCCGGCAGACGGCGGACCGGCGATCCGCTCTAATGCTCTCACCAATTCTGTGAAGCCGGCGTGCTCGGTGCCCGGCTCCCAGTCGGTCAGGTCGGCGGCCTGGATGCGGCGAAACGCAAGGGAGATACGGACCGGGTCGAGCATCACCGGAACCAGAATCCCGCGAGCGGCACCCTCGTCCGCCTCGGTACGCACCCACCGCGACGCTACGCCACTCTCGGTCCAGCAGCAGACGACCGCACTTGCTTCGGCCAGGGCGGCTTCGATCACGTCGTCAAACGTCTGCCCCGGTTGAATCTGGCGATCCCACCACACTGACCAGCCTCGGTCGGCGAGGGCCCGAGCCAGCGGCGCCACTCGATCCCGATCCTCCCGGGCGTAGCTGATGAAGATGTCAGCCATCAGGTGCCTCGGCGATCAGGTCGGCCGAAGGGCGCGCCTTCGCATGCGATGCCGTACGCATGGGCGATCCGGCAGCGGCACGGAGCAATGCACCAGGGCGGGAATTGGGCAGCACGCAGACTCTCCCTCGATCCGTGTCGTCAAACATAGCGACTCGACGAGGCATTGGGTACGACCCGCGCCGTCCGGGGACGCGACAACCCGGCGTGTTTCTGCCGGGCTCTTGGGGGGAAGCTCCCTGGCGGCGACGGAGTCGCCGAGGAGCTAGGTGTACTCGGAGCCTGCTGAGCAATCCAAATTGCGGCGTCTCGGCGGCTCTCATCGCCCCTGCCTTCGCCCGCGACCAGCGTCGAGGCCGCACTCCACGGTGCCGATATCGATCACTCTTCGAGATGCTCGTTCGTTGCGTATCTGAGCGCCGGAATTGGCGCATATCTACGCAAGAACGAGAACCGCCCAGAACATCCACCACCCGGAACGATCTCGCGCACCCACCGGCGACCGCAGGCAATCCCGCCCACTTGGAATACCACGTTGAGCGGCTGCCGACAGGCCCCCGCTCGTGACTGAGTTGCTCAATCGAGCTTGGCAACGGCCGTAGGGTGTCAACAACCTCGCGGGACAGCACACCTCGGGGGCGACCGGTTGGCTTCATCGCGGGCGGGGTCGTGCCGTTACTCTCCTGTCATGGCAGATCTCGAGTATCGATATCGGCATCCGTCGACGGTATCCGACGTTGCGGGGTCGCCCACGGTTGCTCTGGCGACAGCCGGTGGCAAAGCACCCAATCCCCACTTCTTCTCCGGTTTCGTCGAGGACCCCAAAGTGGTCGCGCAAGGACTGCTGGCGGTCGCCGAGGTGGCCCGCACCAGGTACTTCGATCCGGGGGCGGCCGCCCGCTCGCGCGATCCGGTCGTGACGGCCAACGAATCGGTGCTCCGCTTCGAATCATTCTCCGCGTGCAACGGCGTCTACGCCCGGCTCGACATCGGTGACTCCGCTCTCGACGGCGAGTTCGTCGACTGGGGGACGACCAACGTGGACGTGAACCAGCCGATGCGGACCGCGCTGGCCGGAATCGGGCCCGGTGAACCGCTCAGGATGGCGGTGGGAACCGACGAGTTGGTTGTCGACACCATCGAAGAGTCGGTTGTCGAGAAGAAAGTGCCGTTGCCCGAACGGTGGGTGCGCGGCTTCGCCGAGGTCTCGGTCGTGGCGGCGGCGATGGTGCTCGTTCAGGACTTGCCGAGCGGGGCCGCCCGCAAGCTCCTCAGGGACCTGCCGCGCCACAAGGAGCGCGGGGCGTCGTGGATCAGGTTCGGCGCCGGCGGTGCCCGCGCCACCAAGGTGCCGGGGCCGGAAGATGTCTGCCTGGCCGGGCCGTTCCGCCTTCGCTCCGCCCAACGGCTGATTCCTCACGTACAGGGCCTCCGCGTCTACGCGGCACCGCCGGTCATGAGGCTCGGCGTGGGCGGCCGCGGCGGGACGCAGCGGGCGGCCCAAGCATCCGCATGGGAGATCGTCTTCGACGGCGCCCGCCAGGTACTCGTGATCAGCCCGGAGATATACCGGGGATTTTCGGGAGAGGGGGCGGTGCTCGATGCCCTGGCGGCGGCGGACGGACGTGTCGTGGAGGGCGCCGCGCTCGAGTTGCACGGGCAATCGGTGGTCGACGCGGACGTGGTGGCGGCCGCCCTGGCGATTGACCGGGTGGCGGCGCGCAACGCGGTGCGCGCCCTGGGCGCGGCGGGTCGGGTGGGATTCGATCTGAGCGGCGGCAGCTACTTTCACCGCGATCTCCCCTTCGATCGTTCGGTCTTGGAGGAGATGCAGCCCCGGTTGCTCGCCGCCCGCGAATTGGTTGCGGCCGGCGCCGTGGCTGCTGCCGGGGAGGATTGGTCGGTAGCGAGCGGCCAAGCCACCTATCTGGTCCGCCTGGGCGGCGAGATGGCCCGCTGCACGTGCCCGTGGTTCGCCAAACATCGCGGAGAGCGTGGGCCGTGCAAACACGTGCTGGCGGCGCAACTGGTGGAGGCTCGCGAGACCGTATGAGCCTGGAGCGGGAACTGGTTCGCCGGATCAAACGGTCCGACGTCGGCGGCGTCGTCGACGTGCTGGTGAACGCCGATGAGAAGACCCGCCGCGCTGCCTCCGATGCTGTCCGGCAGCACTACCGGGAGCTGCCCTACGGCGGGCCGCAGCGCGGGGCATGCCTCGTCGCGGTGCTCGGCTGTGGCACCGTCAAGGACATCAAGGGCCTCTTCGGCACGGCAATGGTGTCCCCGCGCGCTGCCGATGTGATCGCCGCCCGGCCCCAGCGGATCGCCGACGGGGTCGTCAGAGTCGGGATCGAGGGTGAGTGGACGCGGTGGTTGTGGCCCGCAATTCGCGCTCTGGTGCAGCGAGGCGTCATCGACGAGCCCGAAGATGAGGGCTACCTCATCGGGTTGCTCCTGAGCACCGCCAGCCAGGAGCTTATGGGTCTCGAGTGGCGCCAGGATCGTCTCGAACCGGCCACGGCGCAGCACCTGGCCGATCGGATCCGTCGCGAGCCCGATCTCGTCGATCTCGTGTTCCGGGCCCTGCTCATCGATGAGGGTCCGGCTCTGTGGGCGAGCGGGCTCTGGTTCGAGGCGCTGCCGCTGCTGGTTGCGACGGGCGACCTCGAGCGCGACCGGGCGCTGAACGAAGCCCTCGGCGGCTATCTCGCCGACTTGCGCCCGACGTCTGCCCGCCGCTTTGGCGACCTCTGGAAGGCCCTGGCGCCCACAGTCGACGAGGTGCGAGCGCGGCGGACGGTTCTGATCAAGATGGCGGGTACGCATGACCCCGGAGCCCAGAAGCTCGCTCTGGCCGAGTTGTCGAGGCTGGTCAAAACCGACGGGACCGTCGATGCGATCGACGTCATCGACGCCTGCGGTACCCCGCTCAACGGCACTCAGAAGAACCTGGCAATGGCGGCGCTGCGCCTTCTCCGCCTAGTGGGGGGCGACTACCCGCAAGAGGCCGTCGCGACGGTCGTCACCGGATTGGGTCACGCCCGATCCGACGTTCAGGAGGCGGTGCTCGACTTCGTGGCGACGCACATCGCCGAGGTCCCGGACGGGGCGGCGGTGCGGGCCGACCTGCTGGGTTGGGCCGATGCCGTCGCCCCCCAGCTGCGGCCGAGAATCGCCGCCCTGGCGGGTGTCGAAGCCCCCCGGGCCACCGCGGCGCCTCCGGAACTGGCCGGGCTCGTCGCCGCCGCGAGCCGGCTGGTGCCGGGGCCGGCCGACGAGCTGGCATTGCCGCAAGCGGTCGCCGCCGTCGAAAGGGGGGCGATGCCCCCGCCGGTGACGTTCCGGCCGTGGAATCCCGGCGCACTTGCGACGAAGTCGCCCATAGTCCCTGTCGCCAACCATACGGAGCTGGTCGAGGTGCTCGCCGCCGTGCTCAGCGGTAGTGCCGACGGCATTGATATCGAGCGGGCCCTCGACGGGCTCTCCCGATTCGCCGACGCACGGCCGGGCCGCAGTCTGGCCACCTCGCTGCAAACCCATTTCGACAACGTGGCGAGACAGTTTGGTGAGGGGGCCCTGCGCAATCCGCTGGTTCTCGCCGCCGAAACCTGGGTGACCGGCCGCGAGCCGGCCCCCCTGCCCTTTCTCGAGCGCGACCGAGGCCGGCTCTTCTCACGGAAACGGCGCGGTCTCGCCGGCAACCTCGTGACGCCCAGGATCGGGGGCGACGCCCGGGATCGGAGATGGGCGCAGTTCGACGGTGCCCCCCAGGCGGCCAACTTCGAAGGGATGGGTCTCGTTCGAGCCTGGGAAGTCGCCTATCGCTGCCACCGGCGCCAGCCTCGGCCCCTCCTGAGCTTCCCTTCCCACGAGGCAGGCTGGATCGAGCCGGCGGTGCTGGCGGATCGCCTGGCCTGGTATGTCGATGCCCACGAGATCCCGGATCGTTTTGACGCCTGCCAGGCCGTGCTGCGGCTGGCCCCGGTGACGACGCCGGAGGTCCGGTCCCAGCTCCGGGCACTGGCGACTTCGGTCGCTCATGCTGCGCTTCGCGTATTGGGCGAATCTGCTCCCGTCGACGACGAGGGGCTGCTGCGAGCTACCAGCACCGAGCTGGACCTGGGACCGCCCGCCGGCCACTTGAAGCAGCCTGCCGAGCCCCGGTATGCGGCGCTGCCCGTCGTGTTCTTCCCCGAGGCCGCGGTCGCCGCGCCGCCCCGCCGCGACGACCCGGTCGGGGTGGCGCTGGCGACGCTGCGGACGCCGCCCGCGCGGCTGTCGTGGTGGAATTCGAGTTCGGCGATTCTGGCCGGAGTCACCAGCTCAGCGATGGCATGGGCGGCCACGATGGCGCCGCGGTACCCGGATCTGCTCGGTGCGGCCGTGGCGGCGACGGTGATACGTGACCTCGACTCCAACCGAACCAGCGACGTTGACGATATGGCGCTCGCCGCCCTGCTGTCACCCGACGTTCCTCTCGGCGTGGGGGCCCACACCGGACTGGCGGTGGCGCTGGTCGCCCGCAACGACGCGCTGGGCACCATCGCCGTCGACCTGTTGAGCCAGGCGGCCACCGACGGGCGACTGGATGCCGTGCTGCTCGGGCGGCTTTTGGCCCAGCTGCACGCCGCCGGCATCATCGCATTGGCGCGTTCGGGCCCCCGGATCGTGGCCGCAGCTGAAGTGTCCGCGCTGAACGCCGAGCAGGGCCGGCGCGTGTTCGCCGCGCTCGTGGGCCATCTCGAATCGGTGCCACGCGATATTCACGCCGTGCTCGACGCCTGGCTCAGCGTGGCGACCCAGGTTGGCCGGGGTGTGACCGAGAACGCGGCCCGCAACTACCTCGAGGATCTCGTCGCCGCCAGTCCGCGCTCGAAACGAGGCAAGCTGGCCGCGTCGTTGCTGGCGCTGCCGCAGGGTTGGGATGACCATACGCCAGAGCTGCTGGCGCTCGATGCCCGGATCACCAGGGCCCGGCGCTGGGCCGAAGGATCTCGCTCAGCGGAGGATACGGTCGAATTCGATGTCCTGGGCGGCTAGCACGTAGGCCACGGCCGGCAGGTGGCGGGTGCGCTCGATCAGGGAGCCCAGGTGCTCGGCAAACGCTTCGAGGTCTTCGGTGGGTCGGGGGAGCCCGATGAATGTCAGGTCGGCCGTGGTCGATGTGGCCCCGATGACGTCGAGAGGTGGCCTGGCATCTACTAGGACCTCGACGTTGGCTTGCATTCGCGTCGAGGAAATCAGCTCGGCCAGGTTCTCGCGGGCGCCGTTGGCGCCATCCTGGTCCTTGACGATCATCCGCACATTCAGGCCCACGTTGCTCCAGGTGAGGCTGCTCGAGATGAGGTGACCGAGTGTGACCATCAGGCTCCCGTTCCCGCGCATGCTCTGCCACCAGACGTCCACGTGCCGCCTGGCGCCGAATAGTCGTTCGGCGTCGGCGCGAATGATGACCACGTTGCGGTTTGCCAGGTAGAAGCTGGCGATCATCTGGGCATACTCGATCGGGTCCTCAGTGGTCTCACCGTCGCCGAGGAGCACGGTGTTGGGAACCAGGTAGCCCATCCCGTACGCCTCGACCAGCATGGCCGCTCCTTGATACGGCGTGGCTGCCGACACCACTCGCACCAATGCGTCGACGCCGCGCTCGTCGAGGTGATCGCGGATCGTTGCCGCCAGGTTGTTCTTCCGGTCGTTCGTTGCCGCAGAAGCGGGGAGAATCGTCGCCACGCTGAGAATGCCCCGGTCGTGCGAGATCGTGTTGGCCAGGTCGATCAGGTACCAGCGTTTCTCGGGATTGCCCGCCATGACCAAGAAGTGGGGCCGCCAGCTGCGAGCCTCGGTCTCGGCCCGCAGGTTGAACAGGCCCCAGCGAATCATCGCTTGCCATACGCCCTGCCGAACGTCACCCCAGGTGCTGCGGAGGCCCTGGCGTTTGAGCCACAGGTACACACCGAGCACGATCACTCCCGATATGACCGTGGCCGGAGCGTCGATGAGGAGCATCACCGCGGAACACCCGATCGCTCCGAGCAAGGAGAACCCCCAGTGAACCCGGAACGTGGGCCGGAACGACGGGCTGCGCAACAGGCGTTCGACCGCCGAGACCATGTTGACCACGGCATATGTGGCGAGGAAGAACATCGTCAGCACCGGAGCGATGGCGTCGAGGTCGCCCAGGGCGACCGCGGTGAGGGCGAGCCCGAGGGTGAAGAACGTGCCGACGCGTGGTTCGTCGCCGGCACCGCTGCCCCTACCCAGGAAGCGGAGCGGCCGGGGAAGGATGTTGTCGCGGGCGATGGCTTGCAGGATTCGGGGGGCTCCCAGAATGCTGCCGAGAGCGCTCGAGAGGGTCGCTCCCCATACCCCGATCAGGATGGCGTCTCCCCACAGGGCGATATTCCTCATGATGAGGGGGTCCTCCACCAGCTGCGCGGCTGTGGCCCGTTCCGATAGGAACAGCGGGATGGCCATATAGACCAGGTAGCTGACCCCGATGGCCGCCAGGGTGCCGCGCGGGATTGACCGGCGCGGATCCGCCAGATCTCCCGACAGGTTGACGCCGGCCATGATCCCCGTTACCGCCGGGAAGAACACGGCAAAGACCTGCCAGAACCCCACCGATTCGAAGCTGGCACCCGCGGAGAGCGTGGCGTCGTGACCGAAGAAGAACGACAGCAGCGACAGGGCGATGCCGGCCATGATGAAGTACTGGATGCGAATGGCGACCCGGGCGGAAATCAGCGCCACGACGGTGATCAGCACCGTGGTGATGAGGCCGACGATCCGGGCGTCGAGGAAGGGGAATACCCGCGCCACGCTCTCGGCAAAACCGATCGTGTACAGCGCGACCGACAGGGCCTGAGCCAGGTAGAGCGGGATCCCGATGGCCCCGCCGATCTCGACCCCGAGGGCCCGGCTGATCATGTAGTAGGCGCCGCCGGCGCGGACGCGCTGGTCGGTCGCGATCTGCGAAATGGAGAGGGCAGTCAGGAACGTGATGCTCGAGGCGACGGTGACTATGGCCAACGAGCCGGCCAGCCCGGCCTGGCCCACCACCCAGCCGAATCGGAGGTACATGATGACCCCGAGGATGGTGAGGATCGATGGGGTGAAGACCCCGCCGAATGTCCCCAACCCTTTGGTGGCGTTCTGGGGACGATCAGCGCTGGTGCGCACTAGGCAATTCCCTCTGGCTTGGCAGGGGAGGCTACCGCATGGCGGGACGCTCGGCTTGACCGGAGAGCGATGGTGCCGGCCGATGCTCGCCTGCCCCGGATGGAGAAGGTCCCGCCGACCCATCCCCGGCCGTCATCCGGTGGCCCTACTCGTCGTTCAACGGGGCCAGCCCTTCGCCCTTGACGAACCAAGCCCAGCCAAAGGCCCACAGGGCAATCGACTCCAACCAGAACACGGGTTTTACGGTCGCCAGACTGCTGTCGCGGAGGAACCAGCCGTAGAGAGCGATCAGGGCGATGCAGACCAGGATGATCACGCCGCAGGCTCTGTAGATCTTGTTCCTGGTCCTCTTGTGCGGGGTCATGGCTCCGCCCGTCTTCGTGAAGAGCGCCAGCGAGAAGTAGGCCAGGGTAAGAAACAGAGCGGCGGCGGAGACGAAATGAACGGTGCGCACGAGAGTATTGCCGCTGTTGGTCGGAAACAGCGCAACGCCCAGAGCGAACACGCAGGCCATGTTGCCGGCGAGATTGTCGGACGGTAAGTAGGGCTTCTTGTCATCTGCCGGCTCATACCCGGTGTAGAAGTAGAGGAACACGCCGATCGAGAACAGGACGCCGACGAAGACGCCGCGCATCACCGTGCCGATATAGTCGCTGATGGTGTCCTGCCACCCCTGGCTCGAATCGAGAACGAGGACCCCGAGGGTGAGAATCACCGGAAGCGTGACCCCGAGCACGCCGACTGCGCGGCGCAGCGCCAGATACGAACGGACCATTGAATCCCCGTTGCCGTTGATGATCGCCTCCGTCCCTCCACTGCAAACATAGCTCGCGCCCCGCCGCAACGGATCTCTTGAATCTGTCCTCCCCGGCCTTTACGTTGGCGGGGCTTCCCCATCCGGACAGCCGATCACAGATTGCCGACTCACAGGAACCCATGCCTGCGCTTGCGACCTGGGCACCGGAGGACGGAGTGCTCGGGGCCGTTGCCCCGCTGGCGCTCGCCGCAACACAACCGACCGCACTTGTTGTCGACCTCGACCCCGGGGGGCCGCACTATCGGAGTGCCCGCTCGCTTCGGGAGCTCGTCGAGGAGGGGCCGCGTGCCGCCGACCTGAGTCCGACTCGTGCCGGCGTTGCCGTGCTCGGCAACGGGGGGATCGGTGCCGAGGATTCGCGAGAGCTGGTGGATCTGCTGTTGCGAGGTTGGCCTGCGGTTGTGCTGCGACTGGCACCGCAGGCTCCAGATGACGTCCCCGCCCCAGTTGTCCCCGTGCACCTGCTGGTCCCCGGCAGGCTGTTCCCCCCGCCGGGGCGGGGCGTCTACCAACCGCTTGCGGGCGGTTTCCGGCAGCAGCGCCGGCTCGAAGCGGGCGGTTCGCTCGTTCTGCCGGCGGCGCCGCGGCGGGTGATACTGGCCCTCCTCCGGGGATCCCGGCCGGTGGCCGGCCGGTGGACGGCGGCCTGGCGCCGGGTGTGGGCGGCCTCGTGGTGAGCGGTTTCTCGTGGTGAGGCAGGGCGCCGTCAACCGTATTGCCGCCCGGTTGCTGGACACGGGCACCGAGCTGAGCCGCCAGCCGCTGTTGCAGGCGGCGATCCCGATCGCAGCCGAGGAGGATCCGCTCGGGGGAAGCGCCAGCGCCGTTGCCGCCGTGGATTCCTTGCTGGGCCTCGGTCCCCTGGAGCCGCTTCTGGCCGACGAGACGATCTCGGACATCCTCGTCAACGGTCCGGGTGAGATCTGGATCGAACGGGTTGGCCACCTGGAGCGCACCACAGTCGAGTTCGCCGACGGGGCCGCCATCGCTGCGGCCGTCGAACGAGTCATCGCTCCGCTCGGCTTGCGTCTCGACCATGCCAGCCCGGTCGTCGACGCTCGCTTGCCGGACGGCTCCCGGCTCCACGCCGTGCTGCCGCCGGTCGCTCCCGATGGGCCCATCGTGGCGATCCGGCGCTTCACCAACGTCGTCGACTCGCTCGAGGCGCTCGGCGACATGGGTGCCCTGTCGCCCGAAGGCATCGAGTGCCTTCGGTCCGCCGTGGCCGATCGGCGCAACATCCTCGTGTGCGGCGGCACCGGCACGGGCAAGACAACCCTGCTCAACGTCCTCTCGGGTGAGATTCCCCCCGGGGAGCGGATAGTCACGATCGAGGACGCCGCCGAGCTGGCGCTGCATGGGCACGTGGTCCGCCTGGAATCACGGTCCGCCAACTCTGAGGGAGCCGGCGCTATCACGATGCAGCAGTTGGTGCGCCACGGGCTGCGCCTCCGACCCGACCGCATTGTCGTCGGCGAGGTCCGCGGTGCCGAGGCGATCGACATGATCCAGGCGATGGCGACGGGCCACGCCGGATCGATGTCGACGGTGCACGGCCGGGACGCCGCCGAAGCGCTGTGGCGCCTCGAGGTTCTCGCCGGAGGCAGCGATTCCGGGCTGGCCGCCGACGCAGTGCGGGCCCTTCTGCGGTCCGGCCTGGATCTGGTTGTCGTGATGGGGCGCGATGGCAGCGCCCGTCGCGTCCGCCAGATCGTGGCGGTGGAGGTTGACCGGTTAGAGGTGATCGTGTGATCGTCGCGATGCTCTTGCTTGGCTCGGTGACCCGATTGGTGCCCGCCGCCAAGCACGCCGTCGCGGCACGGAGAGCGAGCCGGCGCCGCGGCGCCCCCGAGGCCGCCCGCTACCTCGATGCCGTCGCCGGCGAGTTGCGCCGTGGGGCCGCTCTGCGCCAGGCCCTCGCGATTCCGGCTCCGGGCACCCGGCTGGCTCGGCTCGCTCTCACCGGTCAGCCCATCGAGCTGGTGGCGGCCGAGGTGCAGCGCAGATTTGATCTCGACGATGAGCTCGCAATAGCCGGGATTCGTCTGGCGAGCCGTACGGGAGCCCCGGCCGGTGTCCTCTTCTCCCGGCTGGCCGCCCGCCTGCGGGCGGCCGAGCAGTTGGCGCGCGATCGCCGGACACTCACGGCCCAGGCCCGACTGTCTGCCGCCGTCATCGGCCTCCTGCCGGTGGCTCCCGGAGTGATCATCCTGGCGTCCGGGCGCGGCAAGCTGGTTCTAGAGCCGGGCCCGAGTCAATCAGTGGTTCTCGTCGGTCTGGCACTGCAAGTGCTCGGGCTGGTCGTCATCGCCGTTCTGTTGCGGGCCGGCAGATGACGGCAGCACTGGGCATCGCCGTCCTGATCGTGCTGCAACGACCGCGGCGCCTGCGACTGCGGCGCTGGAGGCCTCGGGCCTCCTCCGGCGATCTCATGGCTCTCGCCACACTGGTGGCTCTCGGTCTCGACGCCGGGATGACGCCGGCGGCAGCGATCTCGTGGGCACGTCCCTATGCCCATCCCGCACTGGCCGCCGCGGTGACCACTCTGACCAGGCGGGCCCAGCTCGATGGGCTCGCCGGGGGCCTGCGGTCGGTCACCGGCCTCGGCGCCGACCTGTTCGCCGCTCTGGCGAGGGCGGTGGAAACCGGGGCCGCTCTCGGCCCGGTCCTCGGCGCCTTCCAGGAGCAGGTTCAAGCGGAGGCCCGCGCCGCGGCCGAGGCCCGGTTGCGGCGCCTCCCGGTCAAGTTGGTGTTCCCCCTGGCCCTCCTGATGCTCCCCGGGTTGGTCCTGATTGTGTCCGGGCCGGCTCTGATCGACTTGTTTGGGCGCTTGACATGAGCGCTCCCGACGGAAAGGGGCTCCATGCAGCTCTACACAGACGAACGTGGTCAAGCGACCGCTGAATATGCCCTGGTGATGGTCGCGGCGGCGACCGTGGCGCTGGCGCTGATCATGTGGGCGTCGAATACGTCGGTGCTCCCCGAACTGTTCGATGCGGTCATCGGGCGCGTCAAAGCGCTCGGCGGGTGAGCCGGCAGAGCGGTTCGGCGGCCGTTGAGATTGCCCTCGTCATGCCGCTGATCCTGGCGCTGCTGCTGGCAGTGGCCGAGGTTGCCGTTGTGGCGCGAACTCAGCTCGAAATGGTGAACGGCGCCCGAGAGGGGGCCCGAGTTGCCGCCGTCAACCCGGAGCCGGCCGATGCCGTGGCGGCTGTGCAGCAGGCCTTGGGCGAGCTCGCCGGCGACGCGCGCGTCAGTGTCACCCGGCCCCACGTCGTGGGGGAGAGCGCCGTAGTCGCGATCGCGTTGCGCCACCGGCTGGCGCCGTTCTTCTTCGGGGGCGCCAGCGTTGAGTTGCGGGCGCGGGCGGCGATGCGGGTCGAGCGATGAGGGGCGTCCCTCGCGAACGGGGAGCAGCATCGCTGCTGATCCTGGCAGTGGCGGTCTTCGTGGTGATTCTGGGGTTGATGGTCGCCGACCTATCCGTCTACCTGGCGGCGCGCGCCCGAGCCCAGGTGGCCGCCGACGCCGCCGCACTCGCCGCAGCTCCGGTCACCTTCCGTTCCTTTGGTGCCGCCGGCTCTCCGGCCGACGAGGCGCGCCGATTCTCGGCGGGAAACGGCGGCACCCTGCTGGAGTGCCGGTGCGCCCCCGACCCGAGTTGGCGCAGCCGTAACGTCACGGTCTTGGTGAGCGTGCCGGCCGATCTGGTCCTGCTGGGGGCGACCGAGGCTCGGGCATGGAGCAGCGCCGAATTCGACCCGACCCGACTCGGTCGGTAGCGGGGGCTCGCCGACAAGGGGGGCTATACCCGGCAGGCGATCATCGTCCTCGAGAAGGAACGCTAGGTGCCGTCGCTCAGCCTGGCGCACCTGATCGCCCGGGTGTTCGGCCTGGGCGATTGAAGACGTCTTCGAGTTCGTCGACGACGAGCGAGCGCTTCTCACGGCTCGTCGATCACCCCGTCGGCCAGGTCGAGGTAGATGTCCGTTGTCGACTCGGCCAGGAACACGACAGAACGATCGCCGGCATTACCGACAGAGCCGGGGAGCACCATGTTCACCATGTCCTCGGGATCGAGGAAGTACACGGTGGCCGCCATCGTCAGCAGGTCCTCGGTCGACAGATCCGTCCATGTGTGTTCGAGCAGGATGTCGAGCAGCCCGGGCAGCTCGTCGATGCCCATCTCCTGGACGGCGATCATCCCGGCCAGCATGATGAGTCCGTGGTTCGCCGACCTGGCGAAATCGCCACTGTTGAGGGTCTTGCGGATCCGCGCCAGCCGCAGCAGCGCGGTTGGGCCGAGTTTCTGCACCCCGCTTGGGTAGTTCTGCCAGCCTTCGATGCCGCTCCTGATCGAGTTCGGCAGGTCGATCGTCAAGCCACCGAGGTCCTTGATGAGACCCTCGAAGCCGACGAACCCGGTCACCACATATCCGTCGAGGTCGAGGGCGGTCAGCGCCTCCGCCGTGTCCAGCATCACCTCGGGCCCGCGCCCCGACATGATGTTGGTGAACTTGTTCTTCCCGGCCGGTCCCTCGACCCAGGCGTCCCGGGGGAATCCGACGATCGAGCCTTCGACCCTGGCGGGATCGACGCCGACGATGTGGATGCTGTCGGCTCGCAACCTTCGCTGGGGCTCGCCGGGCCGGGCGTCGGAACCCAGCACCAGCAGCAGTCGGGGGCTCTCACCGAGCCACGGCGGCAGGTCGGCCAACTTGGCTCCTGCGATGCGCCACTGCAAGCCGTCGCCGACCATGAACACGACGTCCTCGCCGACATGAACGACGGCAACGCTGTCGCCACCCTCGAGTTCGTGGACCACCCCGCTGGCCGTGATCGACGGGGCGACCGGATGCGCGAAGTCCTCCAGGGCCCGGCGCATCGCGATCGGTATCGGCGGTTGCGGGTTGCGCCCGTCGGCCAGCCAACTGTAGAGGCGCCCCAAGGCCGTCAGTATCGGCGCCGGCAGATCCCCGGCGGCCGCGACCGTCCGCGGCCGGTCGGTCGTCGTGGTGGCGAGAGTCGTCGGTGCCTGTTACGTCGTCGTGGTGGCGACAGTCGTAGTGATCACGTCTTCGGTCGGCACGGATGCGCTACATGCCGCGGCGACAACCGCCATGACGACAATTCCGCAAGTGAGGCGAGGGTGGAGCACGGGCGCCGATGCTAGACCGGGCCCACCCGTACCGGACTCGAGAATGCCGGAACCTTCAAGCGGTCGCTAGCCTTCCTTGGTCGGAGAAGCAGGGTAGGCAGATGAGAATCGTGATTGTGGGTGCCGGGGCCGTCGGGTCGCACCTCGCCGAGCGGCTTTCTGCCGAGGGTCAGGACATCGTTGTCGTTGAATCCGACCAGGCGCGCGCCGCCGAGTTGCAGGCCGAGCTCGATGTTCTCGTCGTGGTCGGCAATGGGGCGAGCCCTACCACGCTGCAGGAGGCGCAAGTCGAGCGGGCCGACATGCTCATTGCGGTGACCAGCTCGGACGCGACCAATGTCCTGGCCGCCCACGCCGCCGGCCGTCTCGGGGTTGAACGCCGGATCGCCCGGGTGGAAGATCCGCAGCTTCACGAGGAGGCGCAAGAGCTGGGGGTCGATCTGCTGATCGACCCCGGCGAGGCGGTGGCCAACGAGCTGGTTCGCTCGATCAAATCCGGCGGTATCAGCGAGGCCATCGATTTCGCCGACGGGCGGCTCCAGCTCTACGGCGGGTTCATCTCCCCCGGGGCGCCCGCCGCCCACCTCACACTGTCGCGGCTGCGGACAATGGTCAAGGGGTGGAGCTGGGTTGTTGTGGCCGTCATCAGGGAGACCGAGACCCTCATCGCACGCGGCGCCACGGAGTTGTTGCCCGGCGACCACGTCTTGATCATGGCTGAGGCCGGTAAAGCCACCGAAGCCTTCGGTATCTTCGGCTGGCAGGAAGCGCCATTCAACAAGGTCATCGTCCTGGGAACGACACGCCTCGCAATCCGCACTGCCAGCCTGTTGTGCGAGGAGGGCGTCAACACGACCCTGATCGACCAGGATGTCGATCGGGTGCGGCGGGTGGCCATCAACGAGCCCAACCTGGTCGCGGTTCACGGTGATCCCACCGACCCCAAGGTGCTCAAGTCGGAAGGCGCCGAGCACACCGACGCGGTCCTGGCCCTCACCGGCTGGGATGAGATCAACATCCTCGGATGTCTCGTGGCCAAAGCGATGGGCGCCCGCAAGACGGTGGCCCGTTTCCACCGCTTCGACCTCGTCAAGATCCTGCCCGGCGTCGGGATCGATTCAGGGGTGTCGGCTCGTCTCGCCGCCGCCAACGAGATCCTGCGTTTTGTGCGCCGCGGCACCATCCACTCGGTGGTGACTTTCCGCGATAGCGCCGCCGAAGCGATCGAGCTGCAGGTTGGAGCCGGCAGCCCCGTTGTCGGGCTGAGCTTCAGCGAAGTCCACCTGCCACATGAGATCATCGTCGGCGGGATCATCCGTGGTGACGACGTCTTCGTCCCGACCGGCGATTCCACCTTCGAGGCGGGAGACCGCCTGATAGTGATCGCACTGCCTGAGGCGTTTCCGGAGCTCGAGAAGCTGTCCGGCTGATGCTGCTCAGGCGACTACTGCATCTCATCGGCGCGGTCGTGTCGGCAATCGGCGCTGCCATGTCGGCCGCGGTCGTCACATCACTCATTTATCAGGAGTGGCGCGAAGCCGCGTGGATAGGTGTGGCGGCCGTCGTCACGATCGCCATTGGCCTGATCACCTGGAACCGCTACGAGCGGCCCCGCGATCTGTCCCGCAAGGAAGGCTTCGCCATAGTCGGGTTGTCGTGGTTCGCCATCTCCGCCTTCGGCACTCTGCCCTACTTGCTGACCGGGAGCATCGGCAACGTCACCGACGCCTTCTTCGAGACCGCCGCCGGATTCACCACGACGGGCGCCTCGGTAATTCCCGATCCGAGCCTCATGTCGCACGGCATACTGATGTGGCGGGCGTTGACCCAGTGGATTGGCGGCATGGGAATCATTGTGCTGTCGATCGCAGTGCTGCCACTGCTCGGCAGCGGCGGCGTCGAGCTGGCGCGAGCCGAATCACCTGGGCCCACCCCCGACCGCCTCACTCCGCGCTTCCGGGAGACGGCCAAGCGCCTCTGGTGGGTGTATGCCGGGCTGTCGGCCCTGCAGGTCCTCTTCTTGATCTTCGGCGACATGACGCTGTTCGAGGCGATTGCGCACACTTTCACGACGATGTCGACGGGTGGCTTCGGGACCGATGTCCGATCGCTCGGCGCCTTCAGCGCCTATACCCAGTGGATCGTCATCGTGTTCATGATCCTCGCCGGAGCCTCCTTCGCCCTCCACTTCCGGGCGCTGCGCGATCCCCGGGTCTACGGCCGCAGCCCGGAGCTGAGGCTCTATCTGGCGATCCTGGTGCTCGCCTCGGCGATCATCGCCATCGGGATTCGAAGCGCCGGCTCCGTAGCCCACACGATCCGCGATGCCGTGTTCACGGCCGTGTCCATCGTGACGACGACGGGCTACGCCACCGCCGACTTCGGGCTGTGGGTTCCTGCGTTGCAGGTGCTCGTGATCGGGTTGATGTTCGTCGGCGGCATGTCCGGCTCAACCGGCGGCTCCGTGAAGCCGTATCGGCTCGGGGTTCTCTCCCGGGCGGCTCAGTCCGACCTGCGTCGTGTCATCCACCCGCGCGGGATCTTCGTTATCCGATTCGGGAAGGAGGCGATCCCACGTGAGATCGTCGAGTCGGTCCAGTCGTTCTTCCTCCTGTACATGTTCATCTTTATGACCGGAACCATGCTCTTTGCGGTAATCGCTCAGATGGAGGGCGCCGGGTTCGACCTGGTGACCTCGGCAAGCGCGGTCGCCTCGTCGCTCGGCAACGTCGGCCCGGGCATGGGCGCCGTCGGCCCCAGCTCCAACTACTTGGCAGTGCCCGCGCTCGGCAAGTGGCTGCTTGCTTTGGTGATGCTGGTGGGA